>CAYOWG010000107.1:0-4220 GCA_964407605.1 uncultured Sulfurospirillum sp.
AAAGTAGAATAGCAAAAATACCAAACAAATTTCCATGTCTCATGTATGCTTCAGTTTTGATATTGTTAGATAAAAGGCATAAAAAAAGGGGAAGTGAGTTTTGCTCACTTCCCCTTTATATGTTATTAGTTACTATTTATATTAGTATCTTGAATCACGTCTAGGACGCTCTTCTCTAGGTCTAGCTTCATTAACTCTTAAAGTTCTTCCGTCTATCTCTTTTTCATTTAAAGCTTCGATTGCTGCTAATGCTGCAGTATCATTACTCATCTCTACAAAACCAAAACCTTTTGATCTTCCAGTCTCTCTATCATTTATAATTCTTGCACTAGTTACTTCACCGAATTCTGAAAACAACTCTACTAGCCTACTATCGTCTGTTTGGTAAGAAACATTACCTACGTAAATATTCATTTACTTTCTCCTTAAATTTTCAAACCCAATGATAATTGCAACACAATAAATGCTTTAACGATACAAAGGAATTTTCTAAGTAAATAGTATATCATAAAATCTGGGGAAATGGACACTTTTTTTAAAATTACTAGATTTTAACCTCAAATATAGCTAAAATGTACCAAAAGGATGAGTATGCTTGAGCTAACTACAACCCTAGGGCTGAAAATATTGCCGCTATATGTAACTATTGTTCTTGGTTATATTTTGGTTCGTTTTTTTCAAGCAAGACGAGAAAGTATGGCATCTTTACTGATATATCTTATAGGTCCTGTTGTTATATTTATGGCTTCGTACAAAGTTCAACTCAATCTCGCAGTTGTTACTCTGCCTATTCTTTTGTTTCTTTTGAGTAGTGCTTTGGCACTTATCTCGCTTTTTATTAGTAAAAACATATTTCAAGACAATACAAAAAATATACTAGCCTTCTCAGCAGGAACAGGCAATACAGGATACTTTGGTATACCCCTTGCTGTCATGCTTTTGAGTGAAGATTTGGCAAACATATATATATTTGCAGTTCTTGCTTCTTTGTTCTATGAGAGTACGGTTGGTTTTTTTGTTGTAGCAAAAGGACACTATAGTGTGAAGCAGAGCTTAGTTAAGATAGCAAAACTACCATCTGTATATGCTCTAATACTTGGTATTACATGTAATGTTTTAAAAGTTGACTTGAGTGTTGACTTAGTCAATTATCTTGATTATTTTAAGGGTGCTTACGCGATTTTAGGTATGATGATGATAGGTATGGGGCTTAAAGGCTTGAAAAATGTCGGCATAGATAAGCTTTTTATAGGCTTTGCTTTTACTGCCAAGTTTGTTATCTATCCTTTAGTGATGCTTTTTATCATCTATATAGATTCTAGATACTTTATGTTTTTCTCATCAGATATATACAAGGTTATGTTTATTTTTGCAATCGTACCGATGGCAGGAAATACCGTAGCGGTTGCATCTTTGCTCAATGTACACCCAGAAAAAGCCTCTTTGGCTGTTGTTCTGAGTGCTTTTATTTCTATATTTACTATTCCTATTATGGTTGCACTATTCTTGCATACTTTTTAGCTTTTTGGAGTTATATCTGTTGGACCACAATATAGCTGTCTAGGACGAGCTATCTTGACAACTGCTTCTTCTTTGAGTTCAATCCACTGTGCAATCCAACCAGGAGTTCTTCCGATAACAAATATAACAGCAAACATATCTTTTGGAATTTTAAGAGCTTGGAGTATAACCCCTGAATAAAAATCTATATTTGGGTATAGGTTTCTTTTTATAAAATACTCATCAGTCAGTGCTATCTCTTCTACTCTTTTTGCGATTGCCATAAGTTCAGAGTCTAAACTCAACTCTTCTGATAACTCTTGCTGAATTCTTTTGAGTATAGTCGCCCTTGGGTCAAAGTTTTTATAGACTCTATGTCCAAAGCCCATAAGCCTAAACTCATCATTGGGGTCTTTTGCTTTTGCTATATACTTGTCTACATTATCTACTGAGCCTATCATCTCTAGTTGTCTTATAACTGACTCGTTTGCTCCGCCGTGAGCTCTTCCCCAAAGTGCAGTGATGCCAGAAGATATGCATGCATAAGGGTGAGCATGAGTTGAGCCAACAACGCGAACTGTTGTAGTTGAAGCATTTTGTTCATGATCGGCATGAAGTGTAAAAATCGTATCAAGTGCTTGGATCTCTATGGGTCTAAGCTCGATATGGTGGTGAGGATAACCTCTTAGCATATATAAAAAGTTCTCAGTAAAGCCTTTTTTCATGTCAGGATATATAACAGGAAGCCCTTGAGAACGGCGATATGAGAGAGCAGCGATAGTTGGGATTTTTGCTATGATTCTGTTTGCCATCTCCATATACTCGCTAGGGGTGTCTATGTCTAGGTGGTCAAAATAAAAAGTAGAAAGAGCAGCTACCCCAGCTGAAAGTATAGCCATAGGATGAGCTCTATCAGGAAAAGCATCGATAAGTTTTTTCATATCTTCATGCACAAATGAGCGTTTTTTGAGCTCAAAACTATACTTTTTCATCGTCTCTATGCTAGGTAATTCTTTGTTCAAAAGAAGATAAGCCGTATCAAGAAAACTTCTTTTAGTCGCAAGATAAGTTATATCATAGCCACGATACATAAGCTTGCCTTTATCTCCATCTATATAGGTTATGCTTGACTTGCAGCTTGCTGTAGAAGTAAAACCATTGTCAAATGTAAACATTCCAGTATCTTTATAAAATGAGCCTATATCTACTACATCAGGTCCTATTGTTGATTTTAGGATTGGAAAATCATATTTTTCTCCAGTTCTATTGTTCGTTACTGTAACTGTTTCACTTGACATAAAAACTCCTTGTGCAAATTATTGTCTAGTATAATACTATAATAATATTATAAAAATACGACTTTTTATAAATTAGTTTATCAGTTTTATTTTAAGCTATTTTGATAGTAATCTTTTCCAAATGATATAGCTTTGATGCTAACCATCCCTATGATAACAAGAATCAAAGAGGCTAGTATAAGTGAAGAATAGAGATGATTGTCTATAGCGTGAGACTCATAGGCTATGGTGGCTATGGCTATGGTTAGGGTCAGCGGCATAGACTGAGAGAGTGCAAATCTAAAAACATCTACCTTTCCAAGATACTCCAAAAAGACCAATGACGAAAGTCCACGAGTGACAACCATAAGAGCTACTATAGAGAGTGCGGTTGGTATTATGCCAGATGAGCCAAGAGCGCCTAGATCAAAAGTAGAGCCGACATGGATAAAAAAGATAGGAACTAAAAACCCAAAACCAAAAGAGGCTATCTTGTGAGGTAGCTCTTTTTTATGCTCGAAAAATGTAGCTATAAATATACCTGCTATAAACGCCCCAAAAGCGATTTTGAGCTGAAGCAGTATCATAACACCAATCATGATAGAAAAAAGCCCCATCGCCAAACGCAAGTCTTGTTCTTCTTTGTCAAGATGAGGCATAAGGCAGGTTTTTATGTTGGGATACCACCAAAAAAGTACATGCAAGAGCTTAAATACTACAGCAATTCCCCCAACGAGGATTATCAAGTAGGCAACAGCCTTGTACAGCTCAAGCCCTATGCCAAACTGTAAAGTTGCTCCTGCAAAAGTAAGAAGAGCAATACTCACAAGCTCCCCTAGAGTTCCAACCATCATGGAGAGATTTAGCCACGGAGCATCTTTGCCGTAGTCCTTATAAAGAGCTAGTATAAGTCCAACAGAGAGGGCAGGAATGATGATAATCAGGATTTTGCTCATCTCAAAATATATAACTGCTACTGCTGATATGATATATAAAAACATAAGATATAAAACTGTTTTTCTAAGCACTGACTTATCTATCTTGCTAAACATCCTTAGATTGACTTCAGTTCCAGCCATAAATATAAGATAAAAGAAGCCAAACTGAGCTATGAGTTCAAAAAGATAGTGATCCGAAACAAACCCTATATAAGCAGCTACGGTTCCTAGTATAATTTCCAAAGCAGGAGTAGGCATCTTGGTGTATCTTGATAAAAAAGGCGACAAAAACAGTATCGCCGAAATCGTGAAGATGATTGATATCTCAGACATGGCTTGCTTTAAAACTCTATCTTGTGCTTACACTTAAAGCACTCGTGGTATCTTTTTGTCTTGAGCTCTTTTTTGCCCATCATGCCTTCACACTCAGGACACTTTTTGTCAGTCGGTTCAAAGTTAGCGATAAACTTGCACTTTGGATAGCTTCCACAGCCAAAAAACTTGC
>CAYOWG010000108.1:0-4194 GCA_964407605.1 uncultured Sulfurospirillum sp.
ATTAGGATTTTTAATGAAAAAAATAATCATCGCAATTTTACTCTCTTTCTCGTTGCTTTATGGGGAGAGTGATGACTCATTTGATGAGTTTAGTGATGAGTTTAGTGTAGAGCATACAGCATCCTCTTGGGATCCTCTTGAGGCTTACAATGTGACCATGACACAATTCAACGACTTTATCTACATGTACATCATGGGACCAGTTGCAAAAGGGTATCGCTTTGTTGTCTCTAAGCCTATCAGAGTTGGGGTTTCAAATGCTTTTCACAATATACAATTTCCTGTAAGATTTGCGAACAACATATTGCAACTGAAATTTAATAATGCTTTTGAAGAGAGTGCTAGATTTGTTATAAACTCTACTTATGGACTAGCTGGCTTTATAGATATCGCTAAAATTGATGGCGGTCTTGAAAGACATGATGAAGACTTTGGGCAGACTTTGGGGTTTTATGGAGCTAGTAATGATATACATATAGTCTTGCCGTTTTTTGGTCCATCAAACCTAAGAGATACTATAGGGCTTGTAGGAGATAACTTCCTAGACCCAATCTACCATGCACAAAATCGTGATTGGAATGTCTTTAAAAACAACGAAGCATACCTGTTTTTAAATACATTTGAAATTGCAAATGAGTACTCTTTACATGTAGATGAGTATGAAAACCTAAGAAAAGATTCGCTAAACTTGTATATCTTAATGAAAAGTGTTTATGAACAAAGAAGAGATGCTCTAATAAAGGAATAAAATGAAACAAATTATACTACTGATTTTTTTAACGATATCACTTTTTGGAGGAGTTGAAAAAGAGTATATTTTAACTGTTATGGAGAGTAAAATCAACCAATCCATGAAGATAGCTGCACAAAAAGAGTTAAGTTCTCAAGCTAAAGCAGAGAAAATATTTCCTATCTTTGAAGATATATTTGACTACGGTCTTATGACAAAACTCTCGCTTGGAAAAGAGAATTGGAGTCTGATGACGCAAGAGCAAAGAGAAGAGTTTACAACTCACTTTATATCTCACTTAAAAAACTCTTATATTGACAAGATAGAGCTATATACGGATGAAAAACTAAATATCATAGAGCTTAAAGAGGTAAATAAAAAAAGAGTTTGGCTTCTAACTCAATTTGTTGGATCTAAAGATACTTATGATGTAACTTATAAATTTCATAAATCAAAAAATGATGGTTGGCTTATTTACGATGTGGATATAATCGGGATTAGTCTTATACAGATTTACAGAGCTCAGTTTAAAAATATGATGCAAAAAGAGTCATTTGAAACCCTCCTAAGTAAAGTAAAGAGCAAACAATAGCTACTTTTTACAGTAAGTTTTTACTCGCCCACCCCTTAAAGGTACTTTTTTTAGTAGGCATAATACTCTCTTTGTTTGCAGTTGGAGCAACTAAACTCAAAATCGATGCTTCTAGTGATACAATTATGCTTAAAGACGATGCTGATTTACTTTTCTTAAAAGAGATGACACAAAAATTTGAAATGCAAAATATACTTGTAATTGCTTTTGCTCCAAAAAAACCACTTCTTAGCAAAGAGACACTTGAAGATATAAAAAAGATGAGTCTGCAACTAGAGTCTCTAGAAAAAATCAGCTCAATTACTTCCATACTAAATGTTCCACTTCTTCAAAGCTCCGACAAGCCAATCAAGGAGCTTATAGCAAACATACCGACCTTGTCCAACTCAGATCTTGACCTAGACCTAGTAAAACAAGAGTTTCTAAGTAGTCCGATATATAAAAACAACCTTGTAAGTAGCGACTTTAGCACAACCGCAATCGTCTTAAATCTAAAAAGTGATAAGTCGTTTGAAGATAAAGATAAGCTCCGAGAAAAAAATCATATCCTAATCCAAGACATAAGGTCTATCCTAAAAGAGTATGAGAAAAGTGGAAAACTTTTTCTTGGCGGGGTCAATATGATAAGCTCTGACTTGATAAGTTTTGTTAAAAATGATCTATTTGTTTTTGGCTCAGCACTTTTAATACTCCTATGCATAGTTCTTTGGATGATTTTCAAAGAGCCTAGATGGGTAGTTTTACCAATCGTCATTTGTGCAGTATCTATCATAACAACATCAGGACTACTTGGTTTTTTTGGCTGGGAAGTTACTGTGATATCTTCTAACTTTATATCACTTCAACTCATCATTACTCTTGCAATCGTTCTTCATCTTATCGTAAGGTATCGGGAGCTAGTGCAAAAATATCCTCTATATACACAAAAAGAGCTTGTGCTTGAAACTATGATGTCAAAACTAGCTCCCTCATTTTTTGCAATTTTTACTACTATAGTTGGTTTTAGCTCACTTATGCTCTCAAATATTTTGCCCATTATAAACCTAGGCTGGATGATGAGTAGTGGCATCGCCATATCACTTGTTTTGTCATTTATTATTTTTCCTGCAGTTTTGATTAGGCTTCCTATATCCAAGATAGACAAAAAAGAGTCTAAAGGATTTTCAGCAACTAGCACAATGTCAAATTGGGTTGAATTTTATGGCAAAACTATCCTATTTGCAAGCTTAATGATAGTGATTTTTAGCTTGAGTGGGGCAACTAAGCTTGTAGTAGAAAATAGCTTTATAAATTACTTTAGGACATCAACACAGATATATCAAGGTATGAAAATCATAGATGAGAAACTTGGAGGTACAACTCCACTTGATATTATCATAAAATTTGAAATTGAAGATGATATAAAAAAAGATAATATTGATGATGATTTTTCTGACTTTAGTGATGAGTTTGAGGCAAAGGAGAGTGAAGCTCAATATTGGTTCAAGCCAGAAAAAATGAGTCTCATACTAAAAGTTCATAACTACCTTGAAAGTAGAAGCGAGATAGGCAATGTCCAATCACTCGCAACCCTACTAAAACTAGGAAAAATACTAAATGACGGGAAAGAGCTAGATAACTTTGCTCTTGCTCTTATATACAATAAATTTCCTCAAGAGTTTAGACAAATTATGCTAGACCCATTTCTAAATATCGAGACAAATGAGATTAGAATTGCTACTCGCATAGTTGACTCAAACCCTGAACTAAGACGAGATGACCTGATAAGAGAGATACAAAATGATCTTGAAAAGATAATAGACCCCAGAACTGCATCTTTTAGGCAGTCAAATCTGATGATACTTTACAACAATATGCTTCAAAGCCTATTTAAATCCCAGATAGTCACTCTTGGGTTTGTTTTAGTTCTTATTTTTGTTATGTTTTTGCTAATATTTAAAAGTCTTAAGGTTGCTTTGATTGCTATCACTTCAAATGCTGTTTCTATTAGTGTGATTTTTGGCTTTATGGGCTGGTTTGGCATACCGCTTGATTTGATGACTATAACTATTGCGGCTATTAGTTTAGGTATTGGCGTTGATGATACTATCCACTACTTGCATCGTTTTTATGAAGAACTAGATAAAGATGGTGATTTTACAAAAGCTATGCACCGCTCCCATGAGAGCGTAGGTCAGGCGATGTACTATACCTCTTTTGCCATCATGCTTGGTTTTTCCATATTGGTACTATCAAACTTTACACCAACTATCTACTTCGGACTTCTAACAATGGTCGCCATGCTCATGGCACTATTGGGTTCACTTCTGCTTCTTCCTCGCCTACTTATCATCTTTAAACCTAAAATAACTACTGTTTCTTAAAAGTCTGCACTGCTTTTAGTATCGAGATAAAGATAGCTGTGATAGCAGGTCCTAGTATCATACCCCAAAAGCCAAAAGATGATAAGCCTGCTATGATAGCAAAAAAGATGAGTAATGAGCTTATCTCTGCTGGGTTTTTTGCTATTTTGTTGATATATCTTATGATGAGTGGCTTTATGAAGGTATCAGCGATGATAGATATCACTATTATGGAGTAGGACGCTATGATGATAGCTTCGATTATATTGCCGCAAGCTAGCTCGTAAGCGCAGATTGGTACCCACATAAGCATGCCGCAAATAACAGACATAAGTGATGCAAAGCCGTAGAGTATGCCAAGTAGTATGCCGTTGTAACCAAATGCCATACCGATGATAGCAAAAAGAGCTCCTTGAAATATGGCTGTTACTAGGATAGAGTAAAAAAGAACGCTCATGACATTGAAAACTTCTCCAAAAACTAAATCAATCTCTCTGTTTTCTAGTGGAGTTATGTTTTTTGCATAGCAG
>CAYOWG010000109.1:0-1257 GCA_964407605.1 uncultured Sulfurospirillum sp.
TGCTGTCGTTTTATAAAATCTATAACAGCTTGATCTGTTTTTGCATCAACATCTGTATAACCAAATACACCATGCTCAACTCTTGCGTGCAGGGCATCTATAATCTCTTTGGGAGCTCTAAAGTCAGTATCAGCAATCCACATAGGGATGATATCTTGGTTTTTATATAGTCCCCATTTGTCACCTTCTACAAGACTTCTATCTATCCTCTTCATCAAATATCTTCATGATTTACTCTCCTCTTTTCCGTGTAATGCAAAACCTGCTCCAGCTTCAGCATATATATCAAATACAGTATCAACACCACTCTCAAGTAAGCCATCTTTTTCGTCATTATAGATAGCAGTTGCACTAATCTTGCCAGTAAAGCCCCACTCTCTTGCTAGGCTTGCTGCATGCATATTTGTATCTACATTGGGAGTACAAAGCATTATATGCTCAACAGTAGTATTTTTTATGTCTATTTGAGACCAAAAGTCTGAGCCACTTACATTGGCGTAGTAGGTTTTTCTGTGCTTCTTGCGTTGTTTTTTTATGACATCATTGTCAAAATCTAGACCTATTACATTGTTCTCTTTTGCAAGATAGTCATAAGCTCCTCCACCAACACGACCCATGCCACAAATCAGTATTTTAACGCCTTTTATGTTTATCTCATTTTCTTCTTTAAGTAGGGATTTGTGTTGGAATTTTTTCAATCTTTCTCTGAAGTTGTTATAGATATCATCACTTCTACTGTTAAGAGCCGATGAGATTACAAAAGAAGTTGAGACAAGCATCGCTATGACGATTAGCCACTCGTTTGAAATCCAGCCCTGCGATACACCTACTATAGTCACAATAAGACCAAATTCACTGTAGTTTCCTAGTATGATTGATGCTTTTACTGCTGGTGCAGTCCTTGATTTGAAAAATGACAATATAAAAAAGAAGAGAGCACTTTTGAAAAATATAAGAGTTAAGAGTATAGGCACGATGATAAGAGTATCAAGATTTGGTAATCCAGTCATACCAATGCTAAGGAAAAAACCCACTAAAAATAGCTCTTTAATACTAAATAGTGAGTTTGCTAACTCTTCAGATTTAGCTGTATTTGCCAATAGAATTCCAAGAAATAGTGAGCCTAAATCGCCCTTCATATCAACCCACTCAAAAAGGGCTGAGCCACCTAAAGCCATAACTAGACCAAAAAGAAGCAGAAGCTCACCATGTCCTGCTGAAGTAGATAGCTTGATCAGCAGTGGGCGAGATATCAAT
>CAYOWG010000109.1:1357-4185 GCA_964407605.1 uncultured Sulfurospirillum sp.
TGCTCGTCTAGTACTTTAACTACAAAAACTGTACTAGAAAAAGAGAGGGCGAAGCTTATGAGTATCATCTGAATCAAAGTGAGCTCAGCAAAAAGAGATAAGCCAGTTGATTTTAAAAACAGAAGTGTCGCACTCGTAAAGACTATAAATATTCCCATATGAGCCAATGCAGTCCCCCAAATCTCAACTTTTAAGAGGTTTTTGATTTTGAGTTTTAATCCTATGGAAAAAAGAAGTAAAGCGACACCTAAATCAGCCATTTCATTTAGAAAGTATCCTCCAGCAACTCCTAGTGCATTGAGTACAAATCCAGCAACTAAAAAACCAACCAAAGGAGGTAGTCCAACTGCGCGACTAAGTGCGCCAAACAAAAATGCAACTGCAATCCAAAGAGGGTCTTTATAGCTTATGGATGAGAAAATAGCTTCTATCTCCATTATATATCTATCCTTGAGTGTTATTTTTGTGATATTAGCACATTTTACTTTCATAAAAGTAAAAATTTAAGTAAAATAGGCAAAAAGAGGAGTTATTTTGAATTGGATGGTTATTGCAATAGTAGTTTTTTTGTTTTATATGCTAACAAGAGGATATAAAACAGAAGATTATCAAAATATAAATCTAAACAAAAAACAGAGACTTAGAGGTGATTTAAGAGAGCATGAAGCTGGTCTTTTGGTGGCACTTATGGCAAAAGTCGCAAAGGCTGATGGTAGAGTGTGTGAGCTTGAAGCTCAGCTACTTGGCAATACATTTCGGGATATCTCAAGAGTGTTTGAAGATAGTGAAGATATAAGAGAGCAGTTAAAAGAGATATACAAGAAAGAGATGAAGAGTTTTGACAACACTATAGTAGTTTCACAAAAATACCTCAAGCTAACACAAAGAGATTATCGTAAACGCCTAGGTGTGATGGAGTATCTTTTAAATCTAGCTTTCATAGATGGGGATTTTTCAAAAACTGAGTTTATGATATGTGAAGATATATCCAATGCTTTGGAGATAAAAAAAGCTGACTTTAAAAATCTCATATCTAGGTTTGAGCAGTTTTATGCTCAGATGAAACAAAAAGCAGGTATGAATCTGCAAAAAGCCTATGAAGTTTTAGGAGTGCAAGAGGATACCGATTTCTCAATCGTTAAAAAAAAGTATAGAAAACTTGTAAGAGAGCATCATCCAGATATATTGATGGGGCAGGGCAAAGAGCAGTCTATCATAGATGAGGCTACAAAGAAGCTTCAAGAGTTAAATGAGGCTTATGAGATTATAAAAAAAGGTAAAAAATGAGAGCATTGATAAGTGTTAGTGATAAAACTGGAATAGTTGAGTTTGCAAGAGAGCTTGAACTTTTAGGTTATGAGATTATCTCGACAGGAGGAACCTTTAAGCTTTTGAAAAATGAAGGTATAAAAGCTATCGAGATAGATGAAGTTACAAAGTTCCCTGAGTGTTTTGAGGGTAGAGTGAAGACTCTAAATCCTTTTGTGCATGGCGGGATTTTGTATAGAAGAGATAAAAAATCACACATAAAACAAGCCAAAGAGCTTGGTGTTGAGGGGATTGATTTGGTTTGTGTAAACCTTTATCCTTTCAAAGAGACTATATCTAAGACTGATGACTTTGATGAGATTATAGAAAATATTGATATCGGTGGACCCGCTATGGTTAGAAGTGCTGCAAAAAACTTTAACTCTGTTTTGATAGTTACTGATGTGAGAGATTTTGATGGCGTTATAGATGCTATTAAGAGTGATAAAAATAGCTTTGAGTTTAGACGAGATTTGATGATAAAAGCCTATGAGCATACAGCTGCTTATGATAGCATGATAGCAAACTATATGAACAAAAGATTCAATGGCGGTTTTGGAGAGAAGCAGTTTATCGTGGGCGAAAAAGTTTTTGATACGAGATATGGAGAAAATCCTCATCAAAAAGGAGCTCTTTATGAGTTTGATTACTTTTTTTCAAACAACTTTAAAACTTTAAAAGGCGAGGCAAGTTTCAATAATATGAATGATATCAATGGAGCAGTTAAGATTGCAGCCTCTTTTAGTCAAGCTCCAGCAGTCTCTATCATAAAGCATGCAAATCCTTGTGGTTTTGCTATCGGAAAGAATGTTTTAGACTCCTATGAGAAAGCATTAAAATGTGACCCAGTTTCAGCTTTTGGTGGTGTTGTTGCGATCAATGGTACTCTTGATGTTGAGTTAGCCAAGAAGATAAATGAGATTTTTGTAGAAGTCATAATCGCTGCAAATGTAGATGAAGATGCTCTAGCTGTGTTTGAGAAGAAGAAAAGAATTAAGATTTTTACTCAAGAGAGCAAGTTTTTAGTTTTAAATGAAGATGAGTATGATTTTAAACATATTGATGGCGGATTTGTTTATCAAAATAGCGATAAAGTAGAAGATGATGAGGTTAGTAGCTCTATATGTAAAACAAAAAGAGAAGCAAGCGAAAAAGAGATGAATGATTTGGAGATAGCTGTAAGAGTAGCTGCTCTTACAAAATCAAATTGTGTTGTTTATGTAAAAGACTCGGCTATGGTTGCTATTGGTATGGGTATGACTAGTCGCGTAGATGCTGCAAAATCAGCTCTAAGAAAAGCAGAAGATATGGGCATCGACTTAGAGGGCTGTTCTATGGCTAGTGAAGCATTTTTCCCATTTCGAGATAGTGTAGATGCAGCTGCAAAGGCTGGAGTGAAGTCTATAATTGAACCTGGTGGAAGTATGAGGGATGATGAAGTGATTGACGCTGCCAATGAACATGGGATAGCACTCTATTTTAGTGGTGTTAGGCACTTTTTGCATTAATTTACCTTGGAT
>CAYOWG010000110.1:0-4163 GCA_964407605.1 uncultured Sulfurospirillum sp.
AAAAAGACAAAGAACTCATCGATAGAGTTGGCAATAAATTTAAACACGCTTCTACACTAGAGCATCTTGTCTATACATTTTATATCAAAGGCATCAGCCGCGCTCTTCTTCAGGAGCTTGCTCGTCACCGCATGGCTAGTCTTAGTGTCAAATCTACTAGATATACACTAAAGGAGCTCAAAAAAGAGGAGCCCTTTACATGTAGCGATATAAAAAGAGCTAAAGAGTACCTTGTTATGACTGGTGTTGAGCTTGTTGATGAGATGAGTATAAAAGCACTTGAAAATCTTAGAATAGTTCTAAGTGAAGGTATCAGTAACGATAAGGCAAAGTACTGCTTGCCTGAGAGCTATGCGACTGAGCTAACATACACTATAAATGCTAGAAGCCTTCAAAACTTTTTATCACTAAGAAGTGACAAATCTGCACTTTGGGAGATAAGAGATTTAGCAAAAAAGTTGTATGATTCTCTTCCTAAAGATCACAAATATCTCTTTAATATAAAAACCTATGAGAACTAAATTTTAAGCCTTTGAGCATGTGTTAGAGCTATCGCAATGGCGTCTGTAGTATCTAGAGGCTTTATCTCTTTTTTGATGCCTAAAATCCTCTTTACCATGAATGAGACTTGCTTTTTTGTTGCTTTTCCGTTGCCTGTAACTGCTTTTTTCACTTGAAGTGGGGTGTACTCGTGAAAGTTTCCAAAAACTTGTAAAACCTTTAGGCTTAATGCTCCTCTAAATTGTGCTAGTTTTAGTATAGTTTTGGGATTAAAGGCATAAAAAATATCTTCTATAGAGACTTCATCTATACTGTGATTAGCAAAAATTATATCTAAACCCTCACATAGCTCTACTATCTGGTGTTGTAGTGTCTTCTCTTTGATTTTTATTAAGCCAGCTTCTATCAAAATGGTTCTGTTTTTCTCTTTTTTGATAATCGCATAACCACAATTTATCGTTCCTGGGTCTATACCTAATATAATCACTTTTAATCCTCTAATTCACATCTTATTCACATAGTGAATAAGTACATTTGATGGTAGTTTAACATAAATTTTAGTCTAATTTAGTTAAAATAAAAAAGTTATTCACATTTTATTCACTATATGAGAAACCTTAAGGAGTATAAGTGCTTTCAGATAATGTTTTAGAGCTATTGAAGTCAGAGATTTCTGAACTTGAATACAAAAGATATATAAAACAACTAAAATATCATGAAAAAAGCTCGCGCAGTGATAATGCGGTGTTTGTTACTCCAAATATACTCATAGCAAACTGGATTAAAACAAAATACAGTGAAAAAATAGCTCATCTTTTTGAAGTAAAGACTGGGAAAAAACCTACAATAAGCATCATACTTAAAAATCAACTAAGCAAAACAAGAAAAAAAACAAATCAAATCGATATAGAACTTAGTAAAACGACTAAAAATACTATTTTGAATCCCTCTTACACTTTTGACAGCTTTGTAGTAGGAAGCTCAAATCAGTATGCCTATACAATCGCAAAAAGCATTGCTGATAAACCTGGTGTTATGTATAATCCTGTTTTTATATATGGACCAACTGGGCTAGGTAAAACTCATCTAATACACGCTATAGGCAATTACTCTCAAGCAAATGATAAGATAGTCATATATGCAACCATAGAGCAGTTTATGAACGACTTTACTTATAACCTTAGAAACCAATCTATGGAAAGATTTAGAGAGAAATATAGAAGTTGTGATATACTTTTAATTGATGATACACAGTTTTTATCCAATAAAGTACAAACTCAAGAGGAGTTTTTTCATACTTTCAATGAACTACACTCAGCAGGAAAACAGATAGTCTTAACAAGTGATAAACCTCCAAAAAGTATAAATGGCTTAGAAGATAGACTTCAAAGTCGTTTTGAATGGGGACTTATAGCAGATATTGGTCTACCAGAACTAGAAACAAAAATAGCAATCATAAAAAAGAAGTGTGAATTAGATGGAATTGATTTAAATGATAAGATTGTAAACTATATCGCCGCAAATATGGGTGATAATATACGAGAAATTGAGAGTGCTATCATAAATCTAAATGCCTATGCGTTACTGATGCGTCAAGAAATAACTTTTGAATTTGCTAAAAGTGTTATGAAAGAGCAGATAAAAGAGAAAAGAGAAAATATAACACTTGAACAGATAATAGTTATAATTTCAAAAGAGTTAAATATAAAACCAAGTGAAATAAAATCAAAAAGAAGAAGTAAAAATATAGTAGAAGCAAGACGCATAGGGATATATCTAGCAAGAACGCTAACACAAAACTCTATGCCAGCGCTTGCTTCATTTTTTGGTATGAAAGATCATACAGCAGTTTCACACAATATGAAAAAAATAAATGAACTATTAGAAACAAATGAAACATTTAAACTTAAAGTAGAAGAGCTTAAAAATAAAGTTTTAACAAGGGATTAGTAAAAGTTTATGATTAATTTGTGAATTAGTTGTGAAAAAGTATAAGATCTTTTTCACAACTAATTAGCCTAGTATTAGAAGTTTACTAGCTAAATTCACAAATTCAAGGTAAACTACTACTATTACTATATTTATTTAATATATAAAGGAAAATTAAAATGAAAGTATCAATTAATAAAAATGTGTTAGAAACTGTTCTTTTAAATACTCAAGCATATCTTGAAAAAAAAGATTTAAGCCAAATAACATCACACGTATATATATCTTCTTTAGAAGATATATTTGTAGTTAAAGCAACTGATTTTGAAATAGGATTAGAATTTAGAACAAAAAATATTAAAATTATAGATTCAGGAGTTGCAACTGCAAATGGTAAAAAGTTACTTGATATTATTAAAATATTAAAAGATGATGAAGTTATACTTGAAACTATAAACGATTATCTTTATATAAAACAAAATAGTTCAAAATTTAAACTCCCTATGTTTAATCCAAATGAATTTCCAGAATTTCCTCTTATCGAAGAAAAACCAAAATTTGAAGTCAATAGCACTTTACTTGTAAGATCAATCAAAAAAATATCTCCAGCAACAGGCAATAATAATGCAAAGTTTGAACTCAATGGAGCTTTAATAGATATAAAAGATGGTTTTTTAAATCTTGTAGCAACTGATACAAGAAGGCTTGCAATTGTAAAATTAGATAATCAAATAAAAGATAATTTTTCTCTAATTATTCCAAAAAAAGCTATTGCTGAGATACAAAAACTTTTCTTTGATGATATTGAGATATTTTATGATCAAAATACACTTATAGCAAAATCAAATAATTTTCAATTTTTTACAAAACTCATAAATGGTAAATTTCCAGATTATAAGAGAATCATACCAAAAGAGAAAAATTATAGACTTCTTCTAGATAGAGCTAAAATGGTTGAAGCTATAAAACAGATTTCTATTGTATCAAATGAGATGAAGATAACTTTTAAATCTAACATAATTTTATTTGAAAGTTTAAATGATGACAATATTGAAGCAAAAACTGAAATAGAGTTTAACACAGGACTTGATAATGAGATATTTTTAGCAGTTAATTCTCGCTACCTTTTAGATTTTCTCTCAAATATAGAAGAGAACAATTTTACGCTTGGCTTTAATGATGCAGGCTTACCTTTTTCACTTGAGAGTGAAAACTTCATGACAATTGTCATGCCAATAATGATATAAAAACTGGAGATAATATATGAGCGAATATGGTGCAAGTAACATTAAGGTTCTTAAAGGACTTGAAGCAGTAAGAAAAAGACCAGGAATGTATATAGGTGATACCAATATAAATGGTCTTCATCACCTCATATATGAAGTTGTTGATAATTCTATAGACGAAGCAATGGCAGGGTATTGCGATAAGATCACTATTGAGCTTACAAATGAAGGCTCAGCAATCATAAGTGACAATGGAAGAGGTATCCCTGTAGCTCATCATGATGGCGAAAATATGTCAGCAGCAACTGTTGTATTAACAATACTTCATGCTGGCGGAAAGTTTGATAAAGATACATATAAAGTAAGTGGTGGTCTTCATGGTGTTGGTATTTCAGTTGTAAACGCACTCTCATCCAAGTTGGTTGCTTTAATTAAAAGAGAAGGTAGTGAGTATCGTCAGGAATTTTTATGTGGTATTCCTCAAACTCCACTTGAAGTAGTAAAAAA
>CAYOWG010000111.1:0-4162 GCA_964407605.1 uncultured Sulfurospirillum sp.
TTTTCATTTGACTGTCTCCTTTTTGCTAAAAGCAAAGCTCTAGTAAAAATTTCTCTCATCAAATCGCCTTATTTTTCCCTAGCATTAGAGAGTTTTTTTCAAATGCTCTACCAATGCTACGGATAATCTCCTGTTGCTCACTTGTCAAATCACTCTGGGCGATTCTTGCTTGAACTACATCCATCATCATGTTGAACTCTTGGATAATCGCAAAAATCCTATCTCTATCAAACGCATCTTTTCTGCCAAACATCTTAGCTACTCTCTCTAGTGCCTCATACTTTTTTAACTCTTGTTCTATCTTTCTCTTATCGCCTAGTATGTCCTGATAAGCATCTATGGATAGATAAAGCTCCTGTCTAAACAGATCCATATCTTCAGTAGTTATGTTTTGACTGCTCATAGTACTACCTAGTCTCTCAAAAAATGCAAGTACAGCTCTTCTCTCTCTCTTATTTGCACTAGAGCTCCACTCCTCTTCTATGGCTCTGATTATAGCTTTTGAGCGTCTCTCTATCTCTATCATGTCAGCATTACTTAGTATCCCTCTCTCTTTTCTCATCTTTTCACTTAGTGCCTCTAAGTTGTCAAAGTGTGCTTGTGTGAAGCGGACATTTTTTACTTTTTTGTACTCATCTTTGAGGATTTCTGCCATATTTTGGATAGATTTCTTTACCTCATTCATCTGTGCTTGTGTAAGTGTACCATCTTTTTTAGATAAAAATATAACAAGATTTCTTATATCTTTTTTTTGCTTCTCATCCTCTATGTTTGCTTCTATCTCACGAAGCATCATCTCTTTATATCTTTTGCTTATGAGAGGCTTATCGGTCTTCATGGTTATATCGGGACTATCAAGTGAGCCTTTTATCTCAAAATGAAGATTTTTTCCATAACCACTCATCAATATAGAAGCATCAATCTTCTGCTGAACAGCATCATAGTCGGCTTTTTTAACCTCCAAAAGAGTCTCACCTTGAGCCAAAGTAAATAGAACACTTCCAGCTTGAGTCTCCAAGTTGTGCCTAATCACACCATTGGCTCTTGCACTGTATATGCTCCTGCCATCTTTAGAAAAATCGATACCAGTATTGATTATATCAACCTCCAAATCTCTATCGTTAAGTGCAAACGAGACCTTACCACCAAGTATATCTGTATCACCAGTTACATGTAGAGTTTTTCCTTTTCGGATTTTTCCGTCTATGGTGATTGATTTTTCAGAAGAGATAAGCTCACTCGGAACAATATCACCCATGCCACCAGCTTTAGCAAGAGCTGCAAAATTGGCTGTTACTATACTATACTCGCCCATAAGATATCCACTATCAAAATAAAAAACCATATCTTTTATATATAGTGCTCCAACATCACTCTTTAGATTTGAATTTATCACTGCACGATCGCCTTGCAGTCTAGTTTTAGAGAGCATATTTAGATTGAAATTTTTAGGCAACTCTGAGCCAAATTTTGTTTTCATCATCTCCATATCAGGTCTAAAATCTTTCAAGGTCGAAACTATCAAGCCATCAAGCCTCCCCTCTCTTGCATCATCTATATCTATGTTTACATCTAGCCTTGCATCTGCAGTTACTTTTTGTCCTGTCGCTTTCGATAGAGCTGCAAGACTCATACCATCTATCTTAGCATCTATCTTTACAAGCTCCCCTTTTTGAAGCTCTAGTTTATAGATTGTATCTGAGCCATACATAGCACTCACACCATCTATAAATGCTTTCTCAATCGTGCCACTTACTTTGCCAGTTGTCTCAATCGGCTTCATTTTTAGCGATGGATTATTTGGATCACTTGGTTTTATAGTCGCTACATACTCTCCCCAAAGTTTTTGAGTCTTTAAGTTAAAGCCTATACTTTCAGAATTTAGAGTTGCAAAAGTTGAGTCAAAATCTATGCTTGATATTATGTTATCCCCATCTACATCTGATACCACTTTTGTAGTAAAAAGAAAATCTTTAGGTGCTTTTTTACCATAATAGATCTCGTATGCCTCTTCATCTATTCTGCCATTGCTTAGTGTTGTAGTTACCATCCCTTTTAAGTTACCCTCTTTAAGAGAGCTAAAATCAGCCACTATATTTAAATCACCTTTCATAGTAGGTGCTTGTCTTGCTTGACGAAGTATGTTCCTAAGGTCTGCTCCTTTAAGCTCTATCTTTGCAGTAGTAGGAGTAGTGCCATCTAGCATGACAGTAAATCCCATATCTCCACCATACATCTTAGATGTACCTAAAAGCTTATATCCGCCATCTATACTCTGGATAGTTCCTTGTGTACGAAATGCTCCTTTCACTCCTGCCTCTTTAAGTTTAGGTATGTTTATGCGTGCCATCTCAGAGATAAAAAGCTCAAACCTCCCATCGAAACTACCACCAAATAGTGAGTAATCCCCATAAACTCTAGCATCTATCACATCAGCAACTCTTAATTGCATATCAACACTATCGGTCTGCATAGAGAACTTTTCTACCGTGATAGGCACATTGGGGTCAGAGTTTATCATCATCTGCACATACTTACCCATCAGTGAGTTTCCAGGACCCGTAAAGAGTAGCGCATACCCTCCAACTATAACCACTAAAAAACCTATCAGTATCTTTTTGCCCGCACCTTTAAACATATATCTATCCTTTTTTTTGATTTTAAAACTTTAAATACTCTCTAATTTCATAGAGAGTATTTATAGCTTGAAACTCTAGTTTATCTCTCTTACTCATCTCTTCTCCCAAGCTCACTATAGTCATATACTCAAACTTATGTGCCTCTTTTGGACTCATCTCTCTTAGTTTTGAAACATACTTTAGAGTTCTCTCTTTGTCTCCAGCCCTAAGAGAGGTGGATGCTAGATTTTTAAGAAGAAGCACACTCTTATCTTTTTTAAGTGCTTTTTCATAATACTCTATAGCCTTATCATAGCTTTTCATCTGATGATAGACTCCGCCTATCTTAAACAGAGTATCAAAGCTATCATCCTCCAAGACTTTAAGATGTCGCAATGCACGACTATAATCTCTATAGTTTATCAGTAAAGCAGCTATATTTTTGTTTGCCTCTTGATGGTTTGGTTCACTCAAAAGAAGCTTATCATAAGCCTCTAGTGCTTTTACACTTAATCCTTGTTTTTCATACTCTATGCCAAGAGTCAAAAGTGCCTCCACTCCCTCTGTCACATCATACTTTGGTTGTAAATCCAAGGCTTTTGTGTCTTCAGTATATAGTTTTGCAAACTTCAAAAACTCCTCTTTGCCCTTAAAGTATTGAGGGTCTCTCTCTTGTATATATGCAAAATACCCCATAGCCTCATCCGTCCTGCCTAGCCTATGTAAAGAGAGTATAATCTTCTCTATGTACTTATATTTTGGACGAAATCTCTCTATCGCCTCTTTGTGATATTTCAATGACTTCTCATAATCACCTATCTCAAAAAACATTTTTGCTACTTGCGCTAGTGTCTCTTCATTTTTGAAGTTTGCATTAAAGTATGCCTTCTCTAGCGCTAAAGCAGCTTCCTTGTTTTGTCCAAGCCTTGCAAGAACTCCTGAGTAGTGTAAAAATGTCTTAGGATCTCTATCATGAAGCTCTATAGCTCTCTCATAAAAATACTTAGCCTCTTCAAACTTACCAGATGCTAGTTTACTATAGCCAGCAAATGCCAACTTCTGAAACTCTAAAACATTTGCAATTCTAGCCTCTCTTGTTTCATACCTCTCATATACCACATAAGCAAAAACACCTAAAACCAAAATACAAACAGCCACTAAAGCGATAAAAATTCTTTTCAAATCTAAATACCCTTATAACTATCAAGATAAAAACTAAAAGCTACTCTTAGCACTTAGTTTTTATCTAAAATCCCCCTGCCTATGCTAGATAGACAGGGGGAGGGTCGGCATAAATCAAAAACTATATACTAAAATACAGTTCCATCAAGATTCTTACCAGTTCCTTTAGTAAGTTTAACACCAAACCAGTCGCCTCTTTCTCCTATAGAGCGACCCATAGGATCTATAACAGTGGTAGCTGTTATATCTTGTCCCTCTAAGTTTCCACCACTCATTCTCATCCCAGGAGAGTGAGGAGTTCTAGCACTTAACTCAAGCTCACCATTGTCTAATACATCATACTTAATCGCTTGAAAAGTAAG
>CAYOWG010000112.1:0-4098 GCA_964407605.1 uncultured Sulfurospirillum sp.
GTATATTTTTCTCTTGAAAAAGAGATAAACTCTGATAATATTGATACTTTAAAAAAGATATTTAGAAAAACTGATGCTCTTTTTAAAATAAAAGGTAGCTTTATCGTCATGTTACCTAGTACTGATTGGAATGGTGCAACTAAACTACTCAGCGGAATACAAAACTTCTTAGATCAAAATGCTGATGACAATATCGTAACATTCCCAGACGATGGAAAAAATGCCAAGACTCTTCTTCGGAAGCTACAAAACCTTGTTAAAGATAACTGCAATAGCATTATAAAACTAACTTAAAACTACTCGTTCCTCAAGGTATCTAGTACATCAACCTGAGTAGCTTTATGTGCTGGATAAAATGATGATAATGCCACTATAACTGCTGTACCAACTACAATCATAGTAAAATCAGTGGCTGAAAGCTCTAGAGGTAGTTTTGAAGAACCATAAATATCGGCAGGTAGGTCAATGATGTCAAATCTTCCTAAAAGAAATAAAGAGACAAATCCCAAAATTATACCAAAAACCATACCTCCTCCACCAATAATCACACCAAGATAAAAGAATGCTTTTTTTATCTCACTTTTATACACTCCAAGAGATAAAAGAAGTGCTATCTCTTTTCTTCTGCTCATTACAGTCATAAGGAGTGAGCTTATGATATTTAAAGAAGCAATCAAAATTATAAGCATCAAAACAATAAAAAGTGCTCGTTTTTCAAGTGCTAAAGCAGCAAAAAAACTGCCATTTAGCTGCCACCAACCAACTATACTAAGATGGCTTGGCAACACTTCTCGAATTGGTTCTATATATTCCATAGGAATGTCACTATATATATGTATCCCATCATATGTACCTTTTTCATATCTCAAAATTGTTGAGAGTGCTTCTATACTCGTGTACATGTAGAGTTTATCATAGGCTATAAGTCCAGATTCGAAACTAGCTTTATAAGTAAATCTTTTCATCTTTGGAATTAAAGATAATCCGCTTGGATCACTTTGGGTAAAAATAACAGTAAGTTTCTCTCCTTCATCTAAAAAATAATTATCTTTTATCTGCTTCCCAACAACTATATCAAATTTGCCGAGTTTTGTATCACCAATACCTTCCTTTAAGATACTGTTGATTTCTTTCTCTTTTTCAAAATCTACCCCAAAAAGCATAGCACCTTCTAGTTTATTACCTCTTTTTGTGATAACTTGAGTAGATATAAAAGGGCTAAATTTTAATTCTGGAAATTTTTTTGAAAGTATTTCTACATCATCACTATTTACCATTTGAAAACTATTTGAGTGTATTGTTAGAGGGTAGTTCATAGCAAAAAGTTTTCTCTCAAACTCTTTATCAAAACCATTCATAATAGCCATCGCAACCATAAGCACCATCAATCCAACAGCAACCCCAAAAAAAGCCAAAAAAGCGCTTATAGTTATAAAAGGCTGAGATTTATCAAATCTCAGATACTTTTTAACTAAATACTTACTAAGCAAGAATACCTTTTTTAGGACCACTCTTACCGCAGCACTGCTTGTACTTTTTACCGCTTCCGCAAGGACAAGGGTTATTTCTTGGTATCTTTTTTTTAACTATAGGTGTACTATTTAAACTAGCATGCTCCATCTTCATGCCCTCTGAACTCTCAGCTTCCATACGAGCAATCATATCTGTCATAGCTTGACGCTCCTGCTCCTCTTTTTCATCTCTTAGCTGAACCAACTGTAGTGTTTTGATACTCTCATATTTTATAAGCTCAACTAGCTCCATAAACAAAGAGTAACTCTCTTTTTTATACTCAGTGAGCGGGTCTTTTTGATTGTATCCGCGAAGTCCTATACCAGTTTTGAGTATATCCATCTGATAGAGATGATCTCTCCATGACTTATCTAGCACTTGGAGAAACAGAATTCTACATATCTCTCGGCGTTGCTCTTCATCAACAACTGCCATTTTTTTATCAAATGTATTTTTGATAATTTTTTCTATATATAGAGACAATTCGTTAAAATCAAACTCCTCCAACTCTTCTTTGGTAAACTCTGTTTGCATTTCAGAATTCAAAAGTGACACAAGGGCATCTAAATTAAACTCTTCTTTTATACTAGTCTCATAAATCTCTGCGCGAAAGAGTATATTTTTAATGTATTCAACTCTCACTTTATTTAGTTTTGACTCTATGTCATAATCTTTGTTTAGTAGATTATTTCTAAATCGATATATAGTTTTTCTCTGTTCATTTGCAACATCGTCATACTCCAAAAGGTGCTTTCTTGATTCAAAGTGCATCTGCTCCACTTTTTTCTGAGCATTTTCAACCGCTCTTGTTACCATCTTTGACTCTATATGCTCACCCTCTTTAATCCCAAGCCTATCCATGATTGAGCGGATTTTATCACTACCAAAGATACGAAGCAAGTTATCTTCAAGGCTCAAGTAAAATCTACTCTCGCCTGGGTCTCCTTGACGACCAGATCGTCCACGAAGCTGGTTGTCAATACGCCTACTCTCGTGTCGCTCTGTTGAGATTATATACAAACCGCCAAGATCTTTTACCTCGTCACTAAGCTTTATATCAACACCACGACCAGCCATATTGGTAGCTATCGTTATAGCTCCTTTTTTTCCTGCATCTTTTATTATCTGTGCCTCTTTTGTGTGATTTTTTGCATTTAGTACGGAGTGCGGAATCTTGGCTGTCTTTAGAAGACCGTGAAGAAGCTCGCTTTTTTCGATCGAAGTCGTTCCAACAAGCACTGGCTGACCTTTTTTATGTCTCTCTTTTATGTCAATGACGACTGCTTCAAGCTTTTCTTTTTCAGTTTTGTATATAAGGTCATTCTTGTCATCTCTTCGCATAGGCAGATTTGTAGGGATTGATAAAACTTCAAGAGAGTATATCTGAGCAAACTCTGTTGCCTCGGTCTGAGCAGTTCCTGTCATGCCTGCTAGTTTATTGTACTGCCTAAAATAGTTCTGAAAAGTAATATCAGCTAGAGTTTGAGACTCCTCTTTTATCTCAACTTTTTCTTTTGCTTCAAGCGCTTGATGAAGTCCTTCACTAAATCTTTTTCCCTCACTAAGACGCCCTGTAAACTCGTCAACTATAACTATCTCGCCATCTTTTACCACATAATCAACATCAATCTCAAAAAGATACCTTGCCTTTAAGGCTTGGTCAAGATGATGAGAAAGGATTGCATTTTCCATGCTGTAAAGATTATCTACCCCAAAAAGCTCTTCCGCTCTTTCGTTGCCCTCTTCTGTCAAGGATACTGTTCTGTTTTTTTCATCTAGTTTAAAATCAACATCAACTTTTAGTTTTTGAGCTACTGTATCCGCTGTTCTATACCCATCAAGCGTTCTGTCTGTTGGTCCTGAGATGATCAAAGGTGTTCTAGCCTCATCAATCAAGATAGAATCCACTTCATCAATTATAGCAAAGTTATGACTTCTTTGCATCTTTTCACTAGAAGAGTAACGCATATTGTCACGAAGAAAATCAAAACCGTACTCATTGTTTGTTCCATAAGTTATATCGCAATCATACTGGGCTTTTCTATCTTCTTCACTATCAGCCGTGATAATCCCAACACTAAGACCTAAAAAATTATATATAGCAGACATATCTTTAGCATCACGCTTGGCAAGATAATCATTGACCGTTACTACATGTACACCTTCTCCACTCATGGCGTTGAGTACAACAGGTAGTGTTGCAACTAGAGTTTTACCCTCTCCGGTCTTCATCTCAGCAATATTGCCTTGATTTAAAACAATACCACCAATCATCTGAACATCAAAAATCCTCATGCCAGTTGTTCTTTTCCCAGTCTCTCTGACGATGGCATATACATCATTTAAAACATCATCTAAAGTTTTTGTTTTTTCTTTAATCTCATCTCTAAATCTATTAAATACTGCTTTTAGCTCATCATCACTCATCTTCTCATATACTGCTTCTAGTTCGTTTATCTTATCTACTCGTTTTTTGTATTTTTTGATGATTTTATCATTTTTAGTTCCAAATATCTTACTGATTATATTTATCATATACGCTTGCCTTTTGCTATTTCAATTTTAAAGAGAGATTTTATCATATTT
>CAYOWG010000113.1:0-3964 GCA_964407605.1 uncultured Sulfurospirillum sp.
TTAGATCAAACATAGAGGCAAGAAAACAAAAACTAAATATAGAATTAACAAAAAAACAGATAGAAAAATCTTCATACGGACTCTATCCCAAAGTTGACCTATCGGCATCTGCTACTAAGTTTAACTCGGTGAATACTTACACAGATGAAGACTCAGACTTTAAAGTAGTATTAAGCTTAAGGATGCCAATCTACGAAGGCGGTTATGTTGCTTCTGATGTCTCAAAGTTTAGATATCTTTTAAGTGCAGCGAATGAGGATTTAAGAGATGCAAAAAGGGAGGCTAAGCTTAGCTATGAGGATTTCTACATAAGACTCGACTCCTCTAAAAAGAGCATAGATTTACACAAAAGTGCCATAGAGTCAACAAGACTATATTTGCGTGCCATAGAAGAGGGATATAGGACAGGATTGAGAAGCTTAATAGAGCTAGAAGACGCTAGACTAAGACTACATGAATCACAATTTGAACTTATCGACTCTATTTATGAGTATATAAAGTCTTATGTGTCTTTATTGAATCTTTTTGGTCAACTAGATAGTAAAAAACTTAAGCAACTTGATGATATACTACTACAAAGGTAGATAGAATTTAAATAGAAAGAGAACTTTTGAAGAGACAGATTGTTGCAGCCATTTTTTTTCTACTAGACCTACTGTTTCTAATTCTAGTCTTTATCTTAACTAGTTCGGTACTTGACTACTCTGCTTTTCAAGACTTTTATAGCTCAATAGCTTTCTTTACCGTCATAATGCTAGCACTAGTTTATGAGAAGATATACTACCTTAGATACGATTTTTGGCAAGAGACTAGAGTTCTTCTTAGATCTCTAATTTTGTCATTTTTGATTATTTTGGCAATCTTAACACTTAGTGATGTTTTGCTCAGCTATAATGTAGACTTTTTATTTAGTTTTTTTATCACACTAGCACTACTTTTTCCTTTTTATAAAAGAGTAACAAAAAAAGTTATTTTTAAAGTACCCTTTTTCCAAAGAAGAGTTAAAATAGTAGGAAACAAAGAGCAGTCTAAGCTTTTAGCAAAAGAGTTTGAAAGCAACTGGTATTTTGGCTTTAAAGTAGTTCAAAGTAGTTTGGATTCTATATTTATAGCCTCAAAAGGAGTTGAATTAAAAGCAATAAACAGGTATATAAAAAGATTTTCTCATGCTGTAGAGAGCATATATATCATACCGTATATTGACACTATAAATTTCTCACAATCACAAATATTTGAACTTTTTAATATAAAAACCTCAATCATTAAAATTGAAAATAATCTTTTAAAAAAAGAGAGCCTACTCTTTAAGGAGATTTTTGAAAAAATTTTAGTAGTGGTTTTTTTGCCTTTATTTTACTTATTACATGTTGTTATTTGCTATTTAATCACAAGAGATTCAAGCGGAGGCGCTATTTTTAAGCAAGATAGGCTTGGTAGAAATCGGAGAGTTTTTAAGTGCTATAAGTATAGAACTATGTTTGAAGATAGTGATTGTATTTTAGAAGACTACCTTAGAGACTCACCCGAAGAGATTGAGAGCTATAAGATGTACCATAAATACAAGAGTGACCCAAGGATTACAAAGGTAGGAAAAATTTTAAGGAAAGTCTCCTTAGATGAGTTGCCACAACTTATCAATGTACTAAAGGGAGAGATGAGCTTAGTTGGACCTAGACCCTATATAACCAATGAGGCTTTAAAGTTAGGAGAAAACTTAGATATTATCTTAAGAGTGAAGCCAGGTATTACAGGATTGTGGCAGGTGAGTGGACGAAGTGAGTTGTCTTTTGAAAAAAGGATTGAGCTAGATGTATGGTATATTCAAAACTGGTCATTATGGATGGATATTGTTATACTCCTAAAAACATTAAAAGTAGTAGTATTTAGAATAGGAGCAAAGTAGATGAACAATATTTTTAGAGAGTACGATATAAGAGGTATTTTCAATAAGTCTAAAACTACGAATTTTTATCTTTTTTTGTTTGTCTTTTTCTCTTAGTTGCATCTAGTTCACGCTTTCTAACACGGATACTTGTTGGAGTAATCTCTACTAGCTCATCATTTTCTATCCACTCTAGTGCGATTTCTAAAGTAAGCTTGCGAGGCGGAACGAGCTTTATGGCTTCGTCAGCTCCACTACTTCTTACATTGCTTAGTTGCTTTCCTTTGATTGGATTTATATACAAATCATTTGGTCTTGCGTGCTCTCCTAAAATCATACCTACATAAACTTGTGTTTGTGGCTCTATAAAAAGTGTGCCTCTGTCTTGTAGGTTAAATAGTGAATAACCAAGAGCAACTCCCTTTTCCATAGAGACTAAAGCTCCATTTTTACGATGCTCAACACCGCCACTATAAGGACGGAAATCCAAAAATGAGTGGTTCATAACACCCTCGCCTTTTGTGTCAGTCAAAAACTGTCCACGAAAGCCTATAAGTCCACGAGCTGGGATTTCAAACTCTATACGAGTCTGCCCGTCGCCTGTTGGGTTCATGTTCGTCATTTGTGCTTTTTTCTTTCCAAGCTTCTCTATAACAGTTCCCGTAAACTCATCAGGAACATCAACTACTAGGTGCTCATAAGGCTCTAGCTTAACGCCATTTTCTTCTTTGATGATGACTTCTGGACGACCAAGAGAAAATTCAAAGCCCTCTCTTCTCATATTTTCTGCCAAGATTGTAATCTGAAGCTCTCCACGACCGCTTACTTTGAACTTTCCTTCTCCATTGCTCTCATATCTCATAGCGATATTTGTTTTCATCTCACTATCAAGTCTCTCATCAAGCTTATTTGAAGTTACAAACTTTCCTTCAAGTCCAGCAAAAGGCGAATCATTGACCGCAAAAACAACTGAGAGCGTTGGCTCTTCTATGTGAAGTGGGTCTAGTGGCATTGGGTTATTTGGGTCAACCACACTATCTCCGACATCTAGTGTTTCAAAACCTGCAATTGCAACGATATCTCCACTTTGTGCCTCATCAATATCAAGCCTCTCAAGTCCATTAAAGCCGATAAGCTTAGAGATTCGACCTTTTAACTTCTCTCCATCAGCTTTTGCAAGCATAACGATTTGGTTCTTTTTTACTGTTCCGTTAAAAATTCTTGCTATTCCAATTTTCCCTACATAGTTATCATAATCAAGCGTAAAAACTTGAAGTTGAAGCGGATTATCAACACTTCCTGTTGGTCTTGGGACATGCTTTAAAATAGTTTCAAAAAGAGGGATTAGGTTTTCATTTGCATCTTCCATCTCATACTTTGCATAACCGTCTCTTGCAGCTGCATATATTACAGGGAATTCTAACTGCTCTTCAGTTGCATCAAGAGCGATAAAGAGATCAAAAAGCTCGTCTATAACACGCTCTGGGTCAGATGATGTTTTGTCTATCTTGTTGATAACTATAATCGGACGAAGTCCAAGTGAGAGTGCTTTTTTTACAACAAACTTAGTCTGAGGCATAACGCCCTCGTAAGCATCTACTAAAAGCAAAACTCCATCAACCATCTTCAAAACTCGCTCAACCTCTCCACCAAAATCGGCATGACCTGGAGTGTCTATGATGTTTATTTTTGTATCTTTATAGTAAATAGCTGTATTTTTTGAGAGAATCGTGATGCCTCTCTCTTTTTCCAAATCATTGCTATCCATCATGCGTTCTTCAGTTTGAGTGTGTGCATTAAAAGTACCTGATTGCTTCAATAGCTCATCAATAAGTGTTGTTTTACCGTGATCAACATGTGCTATTACTGCTATGTTTCTAAAATCCATGTCCATTTTATTGCCTTTGGCGAGAGTTTTTCGTGGAAAAAATCTGTTTTATATTTTGTATTTTTTAATAAGCTGGATATTGTATCTAAATTTTCTTAAAATATCTACATATAAAGAGGTGGAACATATCTTGCTTACATATCTCAAAGATAAAGTAAACTACAAATTTCTTCGCAAAGGGGACAGTAAAATGA
>CAYOWG010000114.1:0-3957 GCA_964407605.1 uncultured Sulfurospirillum sp.
ATAAAATAATAAAACGCAAAACTTTATCAAAATAAACTAAAGATGAGATAAATTTATAAAATACTTATATACAAGAAAGTTTTAAACAGTTTTTAGATAAAATCTATTCCTAAATCTCACACACACCAATCCTATAAGGTTGCACATTTATGTGTTGATGGGTGTGGAGGCTAAACCAAAAAATAGGGGAAACCCTAAATCAAAAGGAGACTTCATGGTAGCAATGAAGGATTTGCTAGAGTGCGGAGTGCACTTTGGACACCAGACAAGAAGATGGAATCCGAAAATGAAAAAGTTCATTTTTGGCGAGAGAAAGAATATCTATATTATAGATTTGCAAAAGACTCTAAGATATTTTAGACATACATACAATATTGTAAGAGACGCAGCTGCTGAAGGGCAAACTGTACTTTTCGTAGGAACTAAAAAGCAAGCAAGTCATGCTATTAAAGAGGCTGCTATCGCTTGTGGTATGCCTTATGTAAACCACAGATGGTTAGGCGGAATGCTAACAAACTGGAACACAATAAAACTATCAATCAGAAAACTTGATATCATCGAAAAGATGGAAGAAGATGGACAGATTGAGCTACTTACAAAAAAAGAAGCTCTTATGCTTCGTAGAAAAAAAGCAAAATTACTAGATTATCTTGGTGGAATCAGAGAGATGAAGGGTACGCCTGATATGATTTTTGTGATTGATACTGTAAAAGAAAACATAGCAGTTTTAGAAGCTAGAAAGCTTGGTATCCCAGTGGTTGCTCCACTTGATACTAACTGTGACCCTGATGTTGTTGATTATCCAATCCCTGGAAATGATGATGCAATTCGCTCAATCCAACTCTTTTGTAGAGAGATGAGAGAAGCTATCAACGAAGGAAAAGAGATAAGAGCACAAGATGAAGCAGAGCCTGAGGAAGAAGTTGCTCCAATCGAAGAAGAAGAGAAAACTGAGATTGTTAAAGAAGCAGTTGTTGAGGGCGAAAAAGAAGAAATAAAAAGCAAGGAAGCATAATCATGGCTGAAATTACTGCAAAACTAGTAAAAGAGTTAAGAGATGCTACGAGTGCTGGTATGATGGATTGTAAAAAAGCACTTGTTAAAGCTGATGGAGATATGGAAAAAGCAACAGCAATTCTAAGAGAAAAAGGACTTGGTAGTTCTGCTAAAAAAGCTGATAGAATTGCCGCTGAAGGACTTGTTCAAGTTTTAGTTAGTGACAATGCAAAAGTTGCTACTATGGTTGAAGTCAACTCAGAGACTGATTTTGTTGCAAAAAATGAGAACTTTATCTCTTTAACAAAAGAGATAGCAAATCATGTTCAAGCAAGTCAGTGTAAAGATGTTGATGCTCTTATGAGTACGACTATAGACGGAACTAAGTTTGAAGACTTTCTTAGTACAAAAGTTTCTAAAATCGGCGAGAAGATAGTTGTAAGAAGATTTACGACACTTAAAGCAGATGAGAGTAGCGTTGTAAATGGCTATGTTCACTCAACTGGAAGTGTTGGCGTTCTTATAAAAGCAAAATGTGAAAATGCAGAAGTAGCTACTAAAAGCGTAGAGTTTATAAGACAGCTTTGTATGCATGCGGCAGCTATGAAGCCTTTGTTTATATCTTATACTGAGCTTGATGCTGATTTTGTTGCAAAAGAGACAATCGGCATGAAAGCTGATATAGAAAAAAGCAATGAAGAGCTAAGAAGACTAAAAAAACAGGAGCTAAAGATACCTACTTATGTCAGTATGTCACAGCTGACTGATGAAGTTATAGCTCAAGCTAAAACGGATATCGAAGCTGAACTAAAAGCTCAAGGTAAGCCAGAGAAGATTTGGGATAGAATAGTTCCAGGTCAATTGGAAAGATTTATAGCCGACAATACTCAGCTTGACCAGAAAATGACGCTTTTAAGCCAGTTTTTCGTGATGGATGATAAAAAAACAGTTGAGCAAGTTCTTGCTGATAAAGCTACTCAGTTTGGTGGAAAAATCGAACTAGTAGAGTATGTAAGATATGAGCTAGGAGAAGGACTTGAAAAAAAAGTCGAAAATTTTGCTGCAGAAGTAGCAGAACAACTGGGTTAATAAGCCTACATGTAAGAGAAGGAGCATCTTCTCTTGCTTTCTTAAAGTGAAAGGTTTTTGATGGCAGCTCTTTTAGAAGTACAAAATCTTTCACACTCTTATGAATACAATCTGTTTTCTGATATAAATCTAACTTTAAATCCAAAAGACTCTATCTCCATAATGGGCATAAGTGGTAGCGGAAAATCTACCCTCTTACATATCTGTGCAACGCTTTTAAGGCCTGATGGTGGCACAGTAAAGCTTATGGGGAAAGACTTGTACAGCAAAACAAGCAAAGAGATTTTAAAAACAAGAAGAGAAGATGTTGGAATTATATTTCAATCACATTATCTTTTTAAAGGTTTCAATGCTTATGAGAATATCGAATTAGCCACTTTATTAAATAATACAAAGATAGATGAAGAACTTATAGAAAAACTTGGAATTCAACAAGTTTTAAAGCAAAGCGTGGGTGAGCTTTCAGGTGGGCAGCAGCAAAGAGTATCAATTGCCAGAGTTCTATCAAAAAAACCAAAAATCATTTTTGCAGACGAGCCAACTGGAAACTTAGATAGTAAAACTGCAAGTGAAGTTATGGATATCTTGTTTGAGTATATAGACACAAACAATGCGGGTCTGCTTTTGGTGACGCATGATAGTGCCTTGGCTAACAGAACTAATATAAAATGCAATCTCTAGTAGAGTTTTTAAGAGAAGAACAAGTAATATTATTTATGCTACTTTTTACAAGACTTAGCGGTCTTTTTGCCTTTTTTCCATTTTTCTCTCATATGCGGATACCCATGAGCATAAAAACTGCCATGGTCTTTTTTATGACTATATTTTTGTTTCCACTTGCAACTCTGCCAGATATAGAGTTTTCTGTAGTTAACTTGGTTTTAGCTTTGGTGAGTGAGATTATGCTTGGTTTTATAGCAGGACTGTTTTTAGTGATAGTTTTTGCGATGCTCCAACTAGCCGGTATGAATATATCTTTTGTTATGGGCTTTACGATGGCTAGTCTACTAGACCCTCAAACGGGAACTTCTTCTCCTATGATTTCTACGATGCTAACCATACTTGCACTTGTGGTACTTCTGGCATTTAATGGGCATCATTTGATGATACTTTTTATCGCAGATTCGTTGGAGATATTGCCTCTAGGGGGTTTTTACCCTACTGAAAATATTTGGACATATCTTATGTACGCAGTTACAAATATGTTTATTTTTGGTTTCATACTCTCTTTTCCGATAGTAGGACTGTCGCTTTTGGCTGATATAGTTTTTGGAATGCTTATGAAAACTATGCCTTCATTTAACCTTCTTGTGGTCGGGTTTCCTATAAAAATCATGGTAGGTTTTGTAGTGATGATAACAGTTTTAGGCTCAATAATACTAGTTTTTAAAAGAGAAATACTCGAAGCAATTGACAAATTGAGTATATTGCTTGTATGATTTGTACTAAGTTTATATAAACATAATTTTTATTATACTAAAATAGGCTAGTTATTTAAAATCTAGGAGTTGTATATGCACTTTCTTCTCATAAACCAAAATCCAGCAGTATCAAGACTAATCACACTAAGTGTGAAAAAATTAGGTTTCAAGATATTTGAGACAAGTTCATTTGAGGACTTTCCTCTAGAGAGTTACGATATGGTTTTTGTAGATAATGAACTTTATAATGAGATTGCGATAGATGACATGATCAAGTCTGGAATTTCAAGATACTTTGTTTATATCGCTTCAAAAGGCGAGAAGATGCCTAGTAATATGCACTCCGTATTACAAAAGCCATTTCTCCCAACATGCTTTATTGACTTAGTAGCCAAAGTTGAACTCGAAGATAGTGAAGAAGACTTGAAAAATATCATAGATGATATTGAGG
>CAYOWG010000115.1:0-3920 GCA_964407605.1 uncultured Sulfurospirillum sp.
CCACATGAAACTCTTGCACTGCTGCTCCAAAATCTACATAAATCGGAAAAAACTCAGGCTCATCTATGGTTTTTTTAGGCACATCTACGAAAAAATCATACATCTGTGGTGATTTACCAGCCTCGCTACATAACATAAAACCACCACCACCAAGACTAGTAAAAATCGGCTCACATAAAGGGGAGGCTAGCATACAAGCTATGGCTGCATCATAGGCATTGCCACCTTGTTTTAAAATCCACTCGCCTGCTTTTGCTGTATTTTTATCTCCTGCACTTACAACGCCTTTTATCATCTAAAAACTCCTAGTTTTTCTATTTCATGCAGAGATTTTGTTTTTTTATACACCTCTTGCTGTTTACAAGCAAGTGATTTTTCATAAGCCCTTTCCTCTAGCCTCTTTACATGTAAAGTACTTATGCCTAGCTTTTTAAACACTTTGGAGTTTTTAAGCTCAGCTATAAGCTCTAAAAAAAACTCTTTTAAACTCTTACATGTAGAGTTATTTTGATACATGCCTTTAAGCCCATATCTTGAAGCATTCCACTTGTTTTGTGTCAAGATTTGATGTGGAACTCTATCTGTCTTTTGCATCAACGCATAAAAAGAGAGGGCTTGATAAAGATTTATCAAGTCTTCGAGCCTTTCAAAGTCGTTACTTGCATCACAAATACGAATCTCAACTGTTTTAAATTTTGGACTGATTCTTAAATCCCACCATAAATCACTACTTGTTTTTATCGCACCTGAACACTCTAAGCTCTCATATAGTTTTTGCATATCCTCAAAATTATCAAAGTAGCTAGGAGTTCCAGCTCTTGGGAGTTGAGCAAAAAGCTGAGTTCTGTAAGAGAGTAGGCTGGTGTCTTGCCCATCAAAAAAGGCAGAGTTTGCACTTAGAGCAAGAAAAATAGGAAGTTTGTCCATCATATAGTTATATACATGAAGTGCATTATCGCTAGAACTCATGCCAATATGTATGTGAAATCCGCATATATGAAACTTTTGGAGTAAAACTCCGTACTCTTTTGAAAACTTTTCAAATCTTTTATTTTTTACAGGAGTAAGACTATCTACTTTGAAGCTATGAGAGCCTGATGTAGCCAAGAAAGCATTATGTTTTTTTGCGATATCGTTTACAATACAGAGGTATTTTTTGATCTTTTTTAAAATATCCCGAGAGTTAGTGCAGACAGGCGAGACAAACTCTAGCATACACTCTAGAAACTCTTGATGTATGTTTGCTTTAATGCTTTTGGGTATATGTGGAATGATTTTTGAAGAAATCTCTTCTAGTTTTAAACTAGCACTATTTTGAAGTCTTACCTCAAGTTCCGCTCCAATACTAAATGCTCTCTCGTTTTTCCAAGTTTTAAAATCCATATTAAACCTTTATAAAAATTATTGTAACATAATGAAAAAGTTTTAGGAATAGCATGGAGTTACAATTTGACTATAAAAATACAGACGAGTCTGTAGATATTGAAAAGTTTTTTGAAGAAAAGGGCGGTTTAGCATTTGATAGCGAGTCTAAAACAGAGATGAAAGTTATGATGAAAGATATTTGTGATAAAATGCAAATAACAGATGAGTATATAATCAAAAAACTTGAGATGATGTTCAAGTATGAGTTGCCGTTTTTTGCTACAAACAGACGATTGGCGAGAGATTGGATGCTTGAAAATTTTATTTTTTAGTGGGTGCAGATGAAAACAATATATTTTATAAGACACGCAAAGTCAGACTGGAGTGAAGCTGGTTTGAGCGATTTTGATAGGGGACTTAACAAGCGAGGCAAGAGAGATCTGTCTTTTATGGCAAGTAGGCTTAAAAAGTACGGTATAAAGCCAGACTTGATACTCTCAAGCCCAGCAAAGAGAGCAAAAATAACAGCTGAAGAGATAGCCGATGTGATTGGGTACAAAAAAGAGAATATATCTTTTGAGAAGTCACTCTATGATAGCTCATACACTACTTATAGATACCTTTTAGACTCACAAGATAATAAAACAGACTCAATTTTCATAGTTGCACATAACCCAACCTTGACAAGCGTAGCAGAGATACTAAGTGGGGCTATCATAGGCAATATGCCAACTTGCTCTATAGTCTGTATGGAGTTTGATGCAAAAAGCTTTAAAGAGATAAAAGAGGGAAATGGTAAAATCTTGTTTTTTGATTGTCCTAAAAAACATAAACTCTAGGAGGATATATTGTCTTTTTTGCTTGATATAGATTTGATTCCTATGTGTATTGCAGTGTATAAAAAAGTTGATGATGATTTTGTTTTTGTAGATTTTAATAAAAAGCAGAATAAGTAGAAAAAATCTCAAAAGCAAAAATTATTAATCGTAAACTTACAGAAGTTTTTCCAAGCGTAAAAAAATTTGCTTTGATTGACATTATGTTAAGAGTAGAGAAAAGTGGAATTAGTGAAGCTTAGTGATGACAATATCGCTACGCTTTATACTGATACTAGCGAAGAGATTTATGGTTATAGTGCAAAAGAGGCTATGGGTAAAAAATAAAAAAGAGTCGCCTCCAAGTGAATTTACTTTGGTAAATAAAAATAGTTTTGCTGTTCATGTTTATTCTTAGCATAAAATTATTTAAGTAGGTGTTAATAAGTATGAGCATTAGTAGCGACTATAAAGAACTCTTGCGTTATGCTGATACTGCTATGTATCATGCAAAAAGAAGCGGTAGAAATATGTATATATCTCATAAAGATACTAAAAAGTTTTAGATATCATCCATTGTGCTTGCAGCTGTTTTTAATCTCTCTTTGTCAAAGTGAGTATATATCCTAGATGTGTTGATGTTTGCATGCCCTAGAGCCTCTTGAACCAAAACTAAGTCTCTGTTTTTTTGATAAAGTTTTGTAGCAAATGTGTGCCTAAGCATGTGAGCTCCATTTTTCTCTTTTCTAATACCTGCTCTTAGAAGCATCTTGTTCATAATATAGCTTACATAGGATTGTGTAAGAGCTTTTGCGGTGCGGCTTTGAAACAGTAGAGCTGTATTTTTATCTCTGATACGAAGCCACTCCTCTAAGTCTTTCTTGATATATTTCTGTTTTATCATAGCAACCCTTGGTTTGTTTCCCTTGCCTTTTATATGAAAGATATAATAACCATCTTCAAGCACCATATCCTTTACATGTAAGCCCAAAGCCTCGCTAACTCTCATGCCACTATATAGGATAGTTTTTATCAAAAGTCTATTTTTTGCTTGTGCATACTCTTTAAACTTTGTTGTTTCTATGGCTTCAAGAAACCTTTTTAGTTCTTTATCCTGCATGTGAGAAGGAAGCTTGTTTGCTTGAGAGCTTCTTAGTCCTCCCCAGTTTTTAAGCTCAATCCTAAACTGATAAGAGCCTCCGCTTTTATCTTCGTTTTGCTTATCTATAAAAGCAAAAAAAGCGACCACTGACATACGATAGTTTTTCTTACTTGCATCACTTAAAGAGCCAGTTTGAGATGCCAAAAACTCACTCAAAACCTCTTCGTCTATCTCTTTTATACTCTTGAAAGAAAACTTGATGATATATCTGTAAAATTTTTCTAGCGGATTTATGTAGGTGTTGATGCCTATAAGACCTATGTTTCTTGCATCTTTTGCTAGTTGTTTTAACTCTTGGATATCTCTAGTTCCTTGATTTAGGCGACCAATGATGAGAGAAAGTTTTTCGTTGTTTATTACATGTCTGTTGGAGAGTGAAGTTAGTTTTGATTTGACAAATCTATCAAGCCAAAATAGTAGATTTTCACTAAAGTCTGTTTTATAATCTATAGAATATCTCATGGTTTATTATATCATACTTGACAACAATCAATGTAAACCACCACCAATATGATAAAATTCTACCAATATGATAAAATTCTACCAAAAGGATTAATATGAAAAAGATAGAAGTAGAA
>CAYOWG010000116.1:0-3883 GCA_964407605.1 uncultured Sulfurospirillum sp.
GATACTATGAGGCTAGAGCTTTATGGAAGTGGAATAGATGTTATTTTGATAGAGCCAGGTCCCATAAGAAGTGATTTTAGAAAAAATGCACTTAAAAAACTTAAAGAAAATATTGATACCAAAAATAGTGCTCATGCTAAGGTTTATGAAAAAACCCTAAACAGACTTGAGGGTGCTATACCTTTTACGCTAGGCGAAGATGCAGTTTATAAAGCATTTATAAGAGCTATAACCGACAATAGAGCAAAGCAGAGATACAGAGTTACATTCCCAACAAAATTACTTTGGTTTTTAAGAAGATTTTTAAGCACTAAACTATTGGATATGGTGCTTAGGAGAGTTAGTTGAAAACTCCATATTATCTTTGTGAAGAGAAACTTCTTCGTAGAAATTTAATGCTTTTAAAGAGAGTTTCCGATGAGAGTGGAGCAAAAGTACTTTTAGCACTTAAGGGTTTTGCTTTTAGTGGCTTAGCAGAGTTGGTTAGCGAGTACTTGGACGGCTGTACATGTAGTGGTCTTTACGAGGCTAAGTTTGCAAAAGAGTATTTTAAAGGAGAAATTCATACCTATGCACCTGCTTTTAAAGATGAAGAGATAGATGAAATATCGGCTTTATCTTATCATGTAACTTTCAATTCATTTGCACAACTCAAAAAATACAAAGAGAAAATCAAGGGCTCAATTGGTCTAAGGGTCAATCCAGAAGTATCTTTTAGTCCCGTAGATTTATATAACCCTTGTGCTGCTTATAGTCGCCTAGGAATTACATACAAAAACTTCGATACTAATGATTTAGCAGGTGTTGAGGGGCTACATTTTCACGCCCTTTGCGAGCAAGATGCCGATGCCCTAGAGGAGGTATTGAGGAGTTTTGAGAGTAAGTGGGGAGATGTTATCAGTATCTGCAAATGGGTAAACTTTGGTGGCGGACATCACATAAGCAAAAAAGGTTATGGCGTAGAAAAACTCATAAAACTCATAAAAGAGTTCAAAGCAAAGTACGATATAGAAGTCTATATAGAGCCAGGGGAAGCAGTAGGCTGGAAGACTGGAGCTTTACATGCAAGTGTGCTTGATATAGTAGAAAATGAGATGAAAATAGCCATACTTGATAGCTCAGCCGAAGCTCACATGCCAGATACTCTAGCCATGCCCTATCGAGCAGAAGTGAGAAATGCAGGCAAAGCAAATGAGAAAAAACATACCTACAGACTAGCAGGAAACACCTGTCTTGCTGGAGACATCATGGGGGATTATAGTTTTGATGAGCCTTTACATGTAGGACAAGAAATCATCTTTGAAGACCAAATCCACTATACGATAGTTAAAAACACAACTTTCAATGGCATCAAGCTTCCTGATTTGAAAATTCTTCGTGAAAATGGTGAGATAGAAACTGTTAGAGAGTTTGGATATGAGGAGTATAGAAGGAGAAATTAGCTTTACATGTAGAGAGTTTAGTCTCTACATGTAAGGTTTGAGAATTAATCGCGTCTTCTTCTTGAGCTTCTCTCTCCTCTGCTGCCACTGCTTTTGCCACGGCTTCTACTATCTTTGCTACCACCACGACTATTGCCACCACGGTATCCACCACCGCCACTACGACTTCCACCTCTTGAGTTTCTTTTGTATCTTCTGTTGCCTTTACTTCTATCTTTTTCTGCAAGTCTTTTTATGATGCCACTTAAAGAGTTTTTATCAAAGCCAATTTTGTCAGGACCTTGAGGAGAGTTTTTGTCCATCATTACGCTTATGAGTTTTAAAGCTATCTGAGCTATATCCATCTTCTCTCTAAGGATATTTAGTAGCTCTTGTGCATTGTCATTTAGATTGGCATGAGTTATATCATGTGCCATCTTTTCTAATCTGCTTTTGCTAACATCAAGCAGAGTTGGAACGAGTTTTTGGTTTAGATTTGAGCCAACTTTCTTGCCTATTCTTTGCATTGAGTGATATTCGTTTGGAGTTACAAGAGTGATAGCAGTTCCCTTTTTTCCTGCTCTACCAGTCCTACCTATGCGGTGAACATAGCTCTCTGGGTCAAAAGGCATGTGAAAGTTAAAAACATGAGAGATATCAGCAACATTGAGTCCACGAGCTGCCACATCAGTTGCAACTAGGATTTCAAGCTGAGAACTTCTAAATGCCTTAATCGTTGTTTCTCTTTGGTTTTGCTCCATATCGCCATGAAGTCCTTTAGCCGTATAGCCAACTGCCATTAAGTGAGTTGAAAGACGATCAACTTCTTTTTTGGTTCTACAAAATATGATTGATTTAATAGGGTCAGTAGCATCAAGTAGTCTTACGATTGCTGTGTCTCTTTCATGCTCATTGATAACATAGTATCGTTGTTCTATGTCTGTATTTGTTGTGTTGTCTTTTGGAGTTATACTTACATATTTTGGGTCATTTAAGATTTTCTTTGCAAGTCTTTTGATTGGTTCTGGCATAGTTGCTGAGAAAAGAAGTGTTTGTCTCTCTTCTGGCAAGTATGAAAAAATCTGCTCAATATCTTCTAAAAATCCCATATCCAACATCTCATCAGCCTCATCAAGAACGATGATTTTTGGAGCAAAGTTTCTTAATCTGTTGTTCTTAAGAAGGTCTATAAGACGACCAGGAGTTGCAACTACAACGCTAGCACCTTTATCTATAAGCCCGATTTGACGAGAGTAAGAACTTCCACCATATACTGTAACAGTTCTAGCCCCACTTCTTCTACCAAGAGTAAAAAGCTCATCACTTACCTGAGTTGCTAGCTCTCTTGTTGGAGTTACTACTAAAATCTCAACTCTATTTGAGCGAGTATCTATCATGCTCATGCTTGAGAGTCCAAATGCTGCTGTTTTTCCTGTTCCTGTTTGTGCTTGTACAACCATATCGTGACCTTGAAGAATTAGAGGAATTGCCTCTGCTTGAACTGGGCTAGGCTCTTTAAAGCCAGCTTCGTTAATTGCCTTCATGATATTTTCGCTTAATCCAAATGATTCAAATGTTATTTCCATTGTATTGTCCTGTGTTTTTGATTTATCCAAAACTTCGAGTGTGAAGTGAGCATAGGAGACTATCCTACTACATAAAATTTAGTGAGTTTTCAAATGTGTTTGATAAACCTAGCAACTAGTATGCAAAAACCTACTAGCTTGCTGAGAGTCGTTTGTCAGTCTTGAGTAAGTTTAGAACTTCTTAAAGAAGCCTTGAATTGGGTCGCATTATATCTAAAGCTTTCTTAAGATTTGATTGAGGATATTATAAGGTCTATTTGAGGGTGTAGTATAGCTCTTATCTCATCTATGTTTTTGCCCATAGCTACAGAGTTTAAGACAGTTCCATGAAAACAATTAGCCAAAAGAGATGCTATCAAATTTGTATTGAGTGTTTTAAACTCTTTCTTATTTACTCCTTCTCGAAGTATCTTCTCAAGTGTATCTATTTCTTTTATTCTCTCTTGCTTGAAGTGCTTCATAAGTCCGCAGTGAGAAAAACTAAAAATTGTAGACATATTCATAGCTAAGAGTTTAAGCAGGATATCCATCGAGTGCTCTTCTTCTAAAATCGAAAAATCAAAATAAGTCTTTAGTTTTTCACTCGCTAAAGAGCTTTTATCAAATCTTTGGTCTCTATTTTTATCAAGAAGCTCATTGATATAGTTCCAAATCTCTAAGATAATCTCTTCTTTGGTTTTAAAGTAGAGATAAACCGTACCTTTTGCGACATTTGCCTCTTTTGCAATTGCCTCTACTGAAGTTTTTGCTAGTCCTAGCTCTGCTAAGAGAGGCATAGCCGCAAGTGCAATTGCTCGTTTTTTTTCATTTTTTTCAGCTTTTCTTAACATATATAGTAAACACATTCCTATTATTTTCTCTATTATACACTACTTT
>CAYOWG010000117.1:0-3877 GCA_964407605.1 uncultured Sulfurospirillum sp.
AAGGCAAGCTTATGAGATACATAGCATTAACAGTAGGTCCTATCGTAGATACTCTCTCTTTAGGAAGAAAAACATCTGAGATTTGGATGGCGAGTTATCTTTTTTCCTATTTTATGAAAAAAGTTATACAAGAAGTTCTAGCGACGACAGATGCGAAGTTTATCGTTCCTTTTGTAGATGATAGTTCTCTCTTTGAGAGTCAAGATGAAGGTATTGGAGTGTTTCATGATAGATTTATCTTTACGACACAAGATACTAAACTTGAAAAAATTGAGAGTATCATTAAAAAACAAAAAGATAAATTAGCATCTATGGTGGCTACATCTATCAAACGCGATGAGAAAAAAGTGCAAGAGTTTTTCCATAGTTATTTGCAAACTTATCTTTTTGAGAGTAGTGAGCGCTATGAAAACCCTATCATAGATATTTCTATTGTTCTTGATAGTATAGAGCTTCATACACCTTTACTTGAGGCTGATGAGGATTATATGCGACTCTTTTTAAATCGTAACACAATCTTGCAGTCAGAACTAGCAAAAGAGTCTTTTGGAAAAAAGCCCTCTTTTGATTCTATTGAGGCTATTGCGGCACAAGAAAGTTCAAATGACTTAGAAGCTCAAAATGCTCAAAAGTATATCGCTATTGTCCATGCAGATGGAGATAATCTTGGTAAGTTTATAGAATCGCAAAAAGATGTCTCACAAATTTCAAAAAAACTCTTTAACTTTGATAAAAAGGCTGTTAAAAGCATTAAAGATTTTGGAGGTCTTCCCCTCTTTGTAGGTGGAGATGACCTTCTTATCTTTGCACCCGTTATAAATAGTAAAAAAGAAACAGTTTTTGATCTTGTAAAAAAACTCTCCAAAGATTATGAAGAGGCTTTAGAAACAACCCAGAGCACTTTAAGTTTTGGTATAAGCATTACTTACTACAAATACCCCCTCTATGAAGCCTTGAAGAAATCAAGAAAAGCTCTTTTTGAAGTGGCAAAAAACTACACTTCACCACAAGGTAAAGCAAAAAATGCAGTTGCCATAACAACTCAAAAACATAGTGGACAATCTTTTAGTTTCTGCATAGCCAAAGATGAAAAGGCTTACTCCGCATTTAGTGCTATGATAAGTAGTGTTTTGAATGAAAACCTAGAACTCCCACATGCAATTCACCATAAACTACTCAAGCATAAAGCACTTTTTGAGTGTATTGAGCCGATACAATTATCAGATACATTTGAAAATATTTTTAACGAAGATATTCATGCAAGTAAATTTAAGAAGGGTCTATCACTAACAAAAGAGTTGATACTCACACTTGGGCTAGAGCAACAAGATAAGCTTTTTGCGATGCTCTCAACTATTAAACTCATAAGGGGCGACAGATGAGTCACACATATTTAGTAACACTTACATCACAAGAGCCATTCTTTTTTGGAGGTGAGCAGACCTTTGGAGCAGATGACACAAGAGGAGAAAGCTCACGATATAGTGCAAGCTCAACACACTTTCCACAACAAACAGCACTTCTTGGAATGCTAAGAAAAATGCTACTTATCAAAAATGGCAACATGACTATGCACCTCAAAGGTGAGTGGGTAGATAGCAGAGGCAAAAAGAGTGGGTATGATGAGAACTATGAAAAAGCACTCCAACTAACTGGAAAAGGAAGTTTTTCTTATGAAAATAAGAGTGATTTAGGAAGCATAAAGGAAATTTCACCTATATTTATTAAAAAAGGGGATGTTTCATATATACAAGATGCTAAAGATACAAACTATACCCCAAACCTACTCAATGGTAAAACACTTATTTTTGAAGGCTATGATGCAAAAAAGCATGAAGAAGATACTTTTTTAGGAACAAACAACAGCTCACTCACTTACGATGATATTTTTCAAGAGAGTACGACAGTTGGGATAAAAAAAGCAAAAGATGGCGAAACAAACGATGATGGTTTTTTTCAAAAAATGAGTTACATTTTAAAAGATAAAGTAGTTTTTGCTTTTTATTTGACTATGACTCAAGAACTCTCATTTACTGATGCTTATGTAACTCTTGGAGCAGATCAGTCCTCTTTTAAACTCACACTCACTCAAACTGATGAGAGTTTTAGTAAAACATTTAGCCCTCTTTTTAAAGCAAAAACACTTCATAGAGTTGTACTTCACTCTGAGACACTTCTCAAAAAAGAGTATGAAGATTTAGCATTATTCATACTTGGTAAACGCAGTAGTCACAGACAACTCTCTAACAAGGATGGTAAAAAGTCCAAACGCTACTATCTCCTAGAGAGAGGAAGTGTCATCTACACAAAAGATTTAGAAAAACTCACAGTCGCTCTAAGCCAACCACACCTACAAAGAGTAGGCATAAACCATTTTACATCTATAAAAGGATTATAAACCATGTACAATCATAAACTTTACCTCATTACAAACAAATCACCCCTTCATGTAGGAAGTGGAGATGCTAACTTTGACCTCGTTGATAGACAGATACAAAAAGATGCTCTTACGGCTTACCCGAGTATTCATGCCTCTTCACTCAAGGGTGCTCTTCGTGAGTATGCAGTGTTTAGGGATGAGCGCAACGAAGATATAAACAAGGGAACAAATTTCATCTCACATATATTTGGTGATGAAAACAACTCTGGTAAAGTGCGTTTTACTGATGCACACTTGCTAAGTATTCCAATGCGAGCAAGCACAGAGCCATACTTTAACGCTACATCACCAAAAGCACTTGCACATCTTTTAGATACGGTAGATACTTTCTCTCTTGCACTAAAGCAAAAAGAGGCACTTCAAAAGATAGCCGATTATAAAGGGTCTGATATTTTAGTTGAGATAAAAGATACAATTATAGAAGATGAGCCAACAAAGACAACACAAGAGTTTGACTTCTCTGCATTAGAGTCTCTCATAGGTACACCTGCTGCCATAGTGCCAAATGAGACTTTTAGTGAGCTAGTAAAAGATCTTCCAGTCATCGCAAGAAACCAGCTAGAAAATGGAGAATCTAAAAACCTCTGGTATGAAGAAGTTTTGCCTCGTGAGAGTAAACTCTTCACACTTATATCGGAGCCAACATATCTAAACAAACAAGATTCAAAAAAGCTTACAAATGCTTTTAGCCGTTTTAGTGAGTACCTCAGTGATGCAAATACTATTCATATAGGTGCGAATGCTTCTATTGGTTATGGCATCACTATATTTAAGGAGCTTTAGATGAGTAAAAAAACTATAGAAAGTTATATTCCTAAGGCTATTGAAGCTATTAAAATATTAAAAATTCAAGAAAATGGAGAAGTACCCAAGCAGTTTAATGGCTACATAGCCTCTTTTGGAGCAAGTGTGCGTCAAGCAGGGCTTTTAGCAACTGTGCTATTTTATGGTGAAAAAGGTGGAGCAGAGCAAGAGAGAGGTAAAGTTGTGCAAGCTATAGAGCATATCATAGGCGAAAAAATTGTCAAAAATAACCGAGTTGATAAATCAATTCGTCCAAAAGTTGAAGATGCAGCAGTAGCTCTCAAGCTCTCTGTGCGAACTTTTAAACTTGTTTAAGGAGAGATCATGTCAAAAGCAAACTTAGGATGGCTCTACTACAAAGAGATGTATAAAAACGGTAATGATGATACTCAAATACAAAGTACATTTAAAAAAATACTTCAAGCAAATACAAAAGATGAGAGTCTTAATCTTTCGCATAGTTTTACACTCAAAACCATCTACCCTGGGCTTATCATAGGAAGTGGGTATGCTCATGGACTTAGCAGTGAGGAAGATGTCAAGATGGGCTTTTACTTTGACCACACATCAGGCATACCGACACTTCCTGGCAGCTCTATAAAAGGAGTGCTTCGTTCACTCTTTGGATATAAC
>CAYOWG010000118.1:0-3861 GCA_964407605.1 uncultured Sulfurospirillum sp.
CTCCTAGTGCTACGCAGAGTAAAAAGATAATAGATATAAAGTAATAACTTAGTTTAATCATGTAGCATTATACCTTAACTCAAACTTTTGTGCTCTTACGGTTATATCAGTAATCACAAAAGGAGATTTTACTACAAGTAGAGCTGTTTTTGCTATATCTTCAGCCAGCAGATAGGTCTCTTTTTTGGATGTTGGCTCAAACTTTAGCTTGTCAAAAAATGCTGTTTTTGTTATATCTGGGTTTATAATAGTAACTCTCACACCGCTTTTTCTAAGCTCCTCAAATAGGCTCAAGCCAAAATCCCTCAAGCCACTTTTGGTCGCCGTGTAAAGAGCTGAAAACTTTGAGTGTCTTGTTGCCTCGATAGAAGATATGTTGATGATATGACCTTTTGTTTTTTTGAGACTTCTAAGGCAGAGATTTGTTAAAACTATAGGAGCTTTTAGGTTTACATCTATAAGCTCTTCGATTTTGTCCAGACTTAACTCTTCGTGAGGCTCAAAAACCCCTAAACCAGCAGAGTTTATAAGTAGGTCTATATCGGTGGTTTTTAGAAGTTTTTTTATCTCTACGCGTAAGGCTTTTGTATCTCTTAAATCACAAATAATTTCAGCATTTTTTCTGCTAATTCCATAAACTATATAGCCATTTTTCTCTAGCTCATCACGGATTGCTTTGCCTATGCCACTACTCGAACCAGTTACTAATGCAGTTTTCATTTTATCTTCCTTATATATGAGTTTATCATATCCATCTGCATCTCTTCATTGTGAGCATACTCGTAGCCAAAAACTTTTTTCCATAGACTCTCGTCTTCCATGCACATATAGAAGTAAACTTGATCATGCCAAGGCTTAAAAGCTTCATAAACTCCTCTAAACATCTCCTCTTTTATCTCCAAAGGATAGGATTGTTTTCCACTAGCACTCTCCATCGGCATTTGTAGGATTTTACTCTTAAAATTTCTCTCTCTAAGCCTTTTTATAACAGGCTTTATAAAAGTCAAAGTTCCAAGACTCACAAGTACTACTTCGCTAGACTTAAAGTTTTCTAAAATAGCATTAACTACCTCTTTATACTCACAAAGATAGTTCTCATAAACAACTATAGGATGAAAGTGAAAACCAACTAAAACCCCTTTGTCAGCTAGTTTTCTAGCACACTCTAACCTCTTTTGTAGTGAAGCACTTAGGTGTTCTTCATTTTTTATTATAGTTGGAGTGTTGATGCTCCAAGTGCAGAGTATATTTTTTGGTACTTCATTTTCAAGTAGATATTTGATGTTGTCTGATTTTGTTTTTAGCTCCAAAATTACATTGGGATTTGTTCTTGCAAACTCGAAAAGAGCTTCAAGTATGCCATACTTGTTTCCCCACATAAGTGAGTCTGAGCTTTGACCAGTTCCTATGTGATAAGTCTTGCTTGAATCAAGCTTTAGATTTTTAAGCTTAGTTGCAAAGTTTTTATCAAAGCCGATTTTGCCATCATTGTAAAAAGATTGGATTGAGCAGTAAGAGCAGTCAAAACCACAACTCTCAACCACATCAAGAGTCATCAAGTTGCAACAGCGAGTTTTTGGACTTGCCACAGGACACATACCAAGACTAAGCTCATCTTTTTCATAAGTAGTGAAGTTAAATCTATTGTCTTTTGGGATAGGTGTAAAGTGTTTATATCGTTTTGGCTTTGTTTTCAAGCTCTCATAAAATCTCTTTACATGTAGAAGTGTATTTTTCTTACTCTGTTCATCTATCCAAACCTCTTCTATACTCTTCTCATCCCACATCTTCAAGTCAATCGAGATATCAATAAGTTGTCGTATATCAGAAAAAGAAAACTTATATATATAAGCTTTTTTCTGTATAAAATCTTGCAAGCCACTCTCAAGCTTTACAAAGTTAGAACCGCTGATATGCTTTTTAAATTTTTCTTTATAATCTTCCACACAAACTCTTTTTTTGGTATAGTCGCATCTAGGTAATCAGACACTATTTTTAACACATATATATCCTCTACATGTAAGAACTCTTGGCTTACATGTAAAAAGGTTTCAGCCTCCATATCGACAAGAGTTGTTTTTAAATCTCTAGCACTCTCAACAGCTCTATCCACTGTTGTCAAACTCGCAAACTCTATAAACTCAAGCTCTTTGTTAGTACAAAAGATAGAGCCAATTTTGATTTTTTTATCTTTACACCCAGCGATACCGACATTGATAGCTCTTTTGATGGTGTATCTTTCAAAAACACTTTTTACTCTTAGAGTGTTTTTTACACCCATGCCACTTATAACTAAAATTATATCATCTTTTAGATAAATTTTGTATGGCTTAGTTTGTATGCACTGGAGTCTAAAATGCTCTATCACAGGCTTTGCTTCGCAGCTTAATGCTGTATGGATTAAAATATATTTTTTCATAAGCACCTATTATAGTATAATTATGATATAACAAAGCAAATAAGGAGCTACTACTGTATGGAATATTTTATCTGGAACACTGACCCAACTATCTTTCAATTTGGTTCTTTTGGACTTAGATGGTACGGACTTATGTTTGCTAGCTCATTTTTTATAGGATTGGCCATCATGCAGAGGATATATAAGAGGGAAGGTAAAGACCCAAAGTCTTTAGATAGCTTTCTTATCTATATCATAGTTGGTACTGTGATAGGTGCAAGACTAATGCATACTTTGGTTTATGATCCTGAGTACTATCTTGCTAACCCAATAGAGATACTTTTTGTATGGAAGGGCGGATTGGCTAGTCACGGAGGCATGTTAGGTGTGATTTTGGCAATTTATATTTTTGCTAAAAAATACAATGAAGACTTTTTTTGGTTACTCTCAAGAACAACGATACCAGGTATGCTAACAGCGGCTTTTGTTCGCATAGGAAACTTTTTCAACTCAGAGATACTAGGACGGCCTTCTGAAGTGCCTTGGGCGGTTGTGTTTAGCAGAGTTGATTTGATTCCTCGTCATCCTGTGCAACTTTATGAGGCATTTTCATATTTTATTATACTTGGAGTATTGGTCTGTCTTTACCGCAAATCATCTTTAGAGTTTGCAAACAAGATACTTATAGGGGCATTTTTGTTTTTACTTTTTTCTGCGAGATTTTTGCTCGAATACACTAAAACAGAGCAGGCAGATTATATGATGGCAATTCCTTTTACAGTGGGACAAATATTAAGTGCCCCTTTTGTGCTAATAGGCTTAGTAGTGATTGTATGGGCTTTTACTACAAGCTCAAAAGATAGACGATGGCAAAATACACTTTAGGGATAGATATCGGCTCTACAACAGTCAAATATGTACTGTGTGACAGTGAGTTTAAGGTTATTGCTAAAGCCTACACTCCTCATGATACAAAACAGGCTCATACTATCTTAAGACTACTTAAAAAGCTCTCTCAAACCCACAAAGAGGAGTTTAAGGGAATCCAAAGAGCCTATATCACAGGTTCAGGAGCTTCTAGGATTGCTCCTACTATAAATGCTCGTTTTGTTCAAGAGGTCAATGCTGTTGTGTTAGCAGTTGAACATCTTCATCCTGATGTTAATTCTGTGATTGAGCTAGGTGGACAAGATGCAAAAATCATACACTTCAAAGAGGGAAAAGATGGCACAAAAACAGTGCTTACCTCCATGAACGACAAGTGTGCTTCTGGTACGGGGGCTACAATTGAGAAGTGTATTATGAAAGTCGGTATGGAGATGGATGAGGTTCAAGACATTGTCTTTCAAAGCTCAAAACTTCACCATGTAGCTGCAAAGTGTGGAGTATTTGCGGAGACTGATATAGTAAATCTTGTTAAGAGTTCCATACCAGCAGATGAGATTATGAACTCTCTAGCAGAT
>CAYOWG010000119.1:0-3845 GCA_964407605.1 uncultured Sulfurospirillum sp.
TTTGCTTGATATAGTGCGTAAGGTCAGATAATAAAAGAAATAAAACAAAGGCATATCTATATTTAAACAATTTCATAATAATTTTCCATATCTCAATATTCAAGAAACAATAGAGCTTTATGCTATATTTGACGGATACCCGCTCTCTGACACTCTAAAACTAGAAGAAAATCTAGCTTTATCAATCCAAAACAACATACTTGACAAGATTGATGAACTAAAAAAGTTTTTTGTCTATGATAAAGATTTAAAGTTTCAAAAAGATTTGGAGTTGATTTTGACACGACTTGCCATAGGTGACAGAAAAAACTATACAGTTTATAAAAAAGAAAGCATATCCCAGCTTCGTGGTCGAGCCCTATATAAATCACTTTTTGAGAAAGGCATAATCAAAAAAGAAAAAAGTCGTGAAAAGCCTAAGCGGGAGTTTAAAGGACAGCTTATAAAAAAATCACTTCGTAAATATGAGGTGCAAGATAAGATTCATTTTACTTGCAATTTTACTCGCTTTTGGTTTACTTATATCGTTCCATATATAGATAAGCCTTTACATGTAGATGAAATTATGAAAAGCATTGATAGTCATATAAGCTTAGCGTTTGAGGAGTTAAGCCATAAGCTTGTGATGTACAGATATAAAAAAGAAGATATCATAAGTCATGGAAGTTATTGGGGTAAAAATATCGAGATAGACATGCTTATAAAGATGAAAAATGGTACCATCATAGCAGGCGAATCCAAGTGGAAAAGTCGCCAAGTCTGCAAAAATGTACTAAAAAAACTAGAAAGAAAATGCGAAAGAACAGAGCTAGGAGCATCAAAGTTTGCCCTTTTTTCAAAAAGTGGATTTTCTAAAGAGTTAAGAAGTAAAAAAAGTGATGATATAATGCTATTTGAATTAAAAGATTTTGAGGTGCTGTATGATAGATGAAAACCTACTAAACTCCCTTAGTAACGATGAAAAAGAGGTGTTCAAAAAAGGCTTAGAAGACCTTATAAATCAGACTTATGTTATAGAAGATGAGTATAAAAAACTAAACGAGTCTTATACTTCACTGCAAGATTTTATCGCTCAAATCATAGAAGTTCAACCAAATGCACTTTGGATTATAGATGAAAATACTGAGATTTTCTTACAAAACAGCGAAGCAAAAAAAAATAGCTCACTTTTAAAACACATAGATATGACAAAAAATACAGATGAGATTGAGTGCGATGGTGTATATTATCTTGTCAAAGTAGCTCTACATGTAAACAAAACAGTTATAAGTGCAACTGATATAACGCAAGAAAAAAGAAAAGAGAGACTAGCTTCGATGGGACAAGTAGCAGCTCATCTTTCTCATGAGATAAGAAATCCTATTGGTTCAGTTTCACTTCTAGCTTCCACGCTATTTAAAAAAGTAGATGTCAAAAGCAAGCCTCTTGTTTTAGAGATAAGAAAGGCTATATGGAGGGTGGAACGCATCATAAAAGCAACTCTTCTTTTCACAAAAGGAGTTCAACCAAACCTACAAAACTTCCACCTAAACACGCTTACCGATGAGTGCCGACTAGCAGCAAATCAATACACCTACACAAAAGATATAGATTTTTACTTTGATTTTCCTAACACTCAAATAAAAGGCGATTTTGAGCTTTTAGTTTTGGTGTTACAAAACTTTATATTTAACGCTATTGATGCCATCGAAGAGAGCGAAGACGAAAAAGGTGAAGTTAGTATCGTTTACAAAGACAACTCAATCTACATAAAAGATAGTGGAGAAGCGATAAAAGATAAAAATATACTTTACGAGCCATTTAAAACCACAAAAACAAAAGGGCACGGACTAGGACTTGCTCTCTCTTTGCAAATCATAGAAGCTCATAACGGTAGTATAGAGCTCCTAAGAGATACAAAAGGCTTTAAAATTAGTTTTTGATATCATCTATCTTAAGAGTCAGCCCCTTTAGGTGCGAGACTGGATGAGAGTAAGCAATACCCTCTCCTTCTCCAACTATGTCAAGCTCTTGCATGATTTTCTTTATGATTGCATTGACTTTTTTGGTCGGCACTACAAACATCAGATTTACATCAGTGTTTTCACTATGTAGCCTGCTGTAAAAATTTGTCATCTCTTTTAGTCCCATGCCATGTGCTTCCATGATGGTTACTCCCCTAGCTCCAGCATCTTTTGCAGCCAGCAACGCCTTCTCCTCTGAGGCTTTTGGTACTACTACATGTACGGCTGAAAACTGTACTCTATATGAGTGTCTTTTATCTGAATCATATATATTGACAGTAGAAAGACCCATATTTTGTGCATCTTTGATAGCATGACGAAGCTCCTCAAACTTAATCTCTTGAAGCTCGTTCTCTCCTTTTATACCCATCTTCTCACTTATAATGCCATAAGCCATGACCGTTAGTATAGGAAATAAAGAAGCAAATGCAATCAAGCCAAAACCATCTATAAGAGGGTCTCTTCCCTCTATATTTGTAGCAAGCCCAAGTCCAAGAGCAGCAACTAGTGGGACTGTGACAGTCGAAGTCGTAACACCACCACTATCATAAGCGATAGGTACTATATATCTTGGTGCCATAAAGGTTAAAACTATCACAAAAAGATAACCAGCGATTATATAGTAAACAATCTCACCACCATTGACGATACGAAATGCCCCAAGAGCAATACCAATAGCAACACCAAATGATACAAAAATACGAAGAACAAAATCATTGACTCGCCCATCACTAATCTCTTTTGCTTTTTTTGCAATCGCTGTTAGTGAAGGCTCTGCCATGGTTGTTGAAAAGCCTATTGCGAAGGCAAAGGTGTATATTATGATATTGCTATTTGTTTGAGTAAGTTGCAGTGCCATGGACTCGCCAAGTGAAAACAGTCCCATCTCAAGACCAACAACAAAAGCATTTAATCCAACTATAACTAGTCCAAAACCTATAAGAACTTCTTTTAAGTTCTCTATCTTTTTCTTAAGAACAATATACTGAAAAAATAAGATTATCGCCAAGATAGGAACAACATCTAAAACGATATCAAGAACTCCTGTTAAAAGCGTCAACAGATTGAAATCTACTAGCGATGAAGTTGCTACTGCATCTACAACAACAGGAGCTACTACTTCAGATGCATCCACAAACTCATATACATAAATCCCATAAAATTGAACAAATATCATAGGTGTTAGTGAAGCAAATGCGATCAAACCAAAACCGTCAAGAACTGGATTTCTACCCTCTATAGTCGAAGCAAGTCCGATACCAAGAGCAGCGACCAAAGGAACTGTCACAGTAGAAGTAGTAACCCCACCCAAGTCATAAGCAAGTCCCACTATCTCACTTGGAGCAAAAGCAGTAGTAGCAACAACCAAGATATAGCCAGCGATAATATAGTAGTGAATAGGATGACCTTTGATAATCCTCCAAACTCCCAGCAAAATAGCAAAACCAACAGAAAATGCAACAACCATACGAAGCATATTGGCATCAATCCGCCCAGAGCTAATAGCAGCCGCTTTTTCAGATATCACAAGAAGGGCTGGCTCTACCACAGTAGTACCAAATCCAATCATAAAAGCAAAAACCATAACCCAAATAGTTGAGCCTTTTCTTGCAAAATCTCCTGCTAAACCCTCTCCGACTGGAAAGATACCAACTTCAAGCCCAAGAAGAAAAATAGCAAGACCAACTCCAACTATAAACAAACCTGTAGCAGTACTAGCCCAGTTATCAGGGATATTTTGTATAATAGCGAGTTGAAAAAACATAATCATTAGGATTATCGGCAACAAATCTCTAAAAGACTCTTTTAAAAGTTTTAAAAATGAAGAAAGATTCAACATAA
>CAYOWG010000120.1:0-3784 GCA_964407605.1 uncultured Sulfurospirillum sp.
TTTAAGCCCACAAAAAACAGAAAATTCAAAACCCCAACAAACAAAAAACCCATAAAAAAAGAGGAAAGTATACGATTTATCATCTTAATCTCCTCCATCTTTTGTTGTTAATCTTTAGCATAACAGAGGGTGCATTTTCACTAAAGCCTCTACTATCTTCGACTATTATATCAGCTTTTTCTCTCGCATAGCTCTCATCAAAGCTTTTTTTTGTAAGATTTGCAGATGAGGAGTATGCCCATTTTAGTTTTTTTAGAAACTTTAGATGCTCTTCATCTTTGACAACCCTAATCGCTTGAGAGTTTGGGTATATGATAGTAGTTTTCTTCACTCTTCTAACAAAATTCTTATACTTTTTAGGCACCCTTGCAAACTCTTTGAGAGTAGCAAGAGAATCAACACACCTTATAAAAGGTTGCTTCTTGCTTCTTTGTTTAGAATCAGCCAGCTTGTCACTATTTTGCGATAAAAATCCTACTGTCGTATCGGTTTGGACGAGATAAACAAGCTTAGGATTCATAGCCTACTCTAGATAATCCTGAAGTGCCTTAGGCTCTAAAGCACTTCCATCTTCTATATTTTTTATAGACTCTACAGCCACTTTTGCAGCTGCAATGGTCGTAAAGTAAGGGATACTAAATCTCAAAACTGATTGGCGAATTTTTTTAGCATCATCTTTGCTTGATTTTGCATCACTTGTATTGATTACTAGATTTACCTCGCTATTTTTTAGTTTATCTTCTATGTTTGGTCTGCCTTCGCTTATCTTGTGAACAAACTCAGACTCAACTCCAGCTTCAACAAGTATCTTGTGAGTTCCGCTTGTTGCTAGTATCTTAAAGCCGAGATTTGCAAATCCAGCTCCAATCTCTTTTGCGTGTACTTTATCTTTATCCATAAAAGACAAAAAGACTGTACCAGAACTTGGAATCATATTGCTTGAGGCTATTTGTGATTTTGCAAAAGCAGTTGCAAATGAGTCAGCTATGCCCATAACCTCACCTGTTGATTTCATCTCAGGTCCTAAAATCAAATCTGCTCCTACGAGCTTGTTAAACGGAAAAACCGCCTCTTTGATAGATATATGTCCTTTTAGTTTTGGCTTTAGTATGCCCCTCACCTCTTGAACAACACTATAACTATCATAAAATTTCAATGCCTCTCGTAAGTCCCCTTGATACATAACTCTAGTAGCCACTTTTGCCAAAGGAATCCCTGTTGCTTTACTCACAAACGGCACAGTTCTACTCGCTCGCGGATTTACCTCTATCATATAAACTTCATCTTTATATATCGCATACTGGATATTCATAAGTCCTACAACACCAAGATTTAGAGCTATTTTTCTAGTTATCTGCTCTACTTGCTTGATTAGCCTATCGCTCAAACTGATAGTTGGAAGTGAACAAGCACTATCCCCACTATGTATCCCAGCCTCTTCTATATGCTGCATAATCCCACCGATATAGACATCTTTTCCATCACAGATAGCATCTACATCAAGCTCGATAGCACGGTCTAAAAACTTCTCAAGCAAAATAGGAGAGTTGTTTGAAACGCTTACTGCCTCTTGCATATAGACTCTTAGCTCACTCTCATCATAAACCGTCCTCATAGCCCTTCCACCAAGCACATACGAAGGACGAACAAGCACAGGATAGCCTATGTTTTTTGCATGCTCTATCGCCTCTTCTTGACTTGAAGCTGTTGCATTGTTTGGTTGTTTTATATCGTTGTTTCTTAAAAACTTAGCAAACTTCTCTCTATCTTCTGTCTCATCTATGACTCTTGCCGTTGTGCCTATAATCTTGCCACCAATCACAGTCAATCTTTTAGCAAGTTTCAAAGGAGTCTGCCCACCAAAATGCACTATAATCCCATCAGGATTTTCCCTCTCAACAACACTTCTAGCATGCTCAAAATCTATAGGCTCAAAGTAGAGTATATCGCTTGTATCATAGTCAGTCGAAACGGTTTCAGGATTACAGTTATACATGATAGTTGTAACTCCCAAATCTTTAAGAGCATAAGCAGCATGAACACAGCAGTAATCAAACTCGATCCCCTGCCCTATTCTATTTGGTCCTCCACCGATAATCATTACTTTTTTCTTGTCATCTTTTTTCACTTCTACTTTGGGAAGCTTAGTTATATTTGTAGTTGAGTAGAGATATGGAGTAAGAGCTTTAAACTCCGCTGCACAAGTATCTACTTCGTTATACTCAAAGTTGATTCCTAGCTTTGTACGAGCTGTATATATGTCGTTTTGTGTTAGCTCTAAGTTGTCATATTTGTTTATCAGCCATGCTATTTTTTTGTCCGAAAAACCAAAAGTCTTTGCAAGTCTAAGAAGCTTTTCGTCATTTAAAGCAAACATATCAAGCTTTTTCTCAAGCTCAAGTATCTCTTGAAACTGGTTCAAGTACCACTTATCTATCTTGCATATATCGTGTATCTCATCAACACTAACCCCTCTTCCAAGAGCCTCTATGACACACAAAATCCTATCACTATTTGGACGACGAATCTCTTTTTTCAACTTCTCATCATCAAACAAAATCTCATCAAATCCACTCAGCCCAGTCTCAAGCGAACAAAGAGCTTTTTGAAAAGATTCCTTAAAAGTCCTACCAAATGCCATAATCTCGCCAACACTCTTCATGGCCGTCCCCAAGGTAGAATCAGCCGTAGGAAACTTCTCAAATGTAAAACGAGGGATTTTTGTGATGATATAGTCGATGGTCGGCTCAAAACTAGCAGGTGTTCCTGTGATGTCGTTCGTAATCTCATCAAGAGTAAAACCAACCGCTAAAAGAGTGGCTACCTTTGCTATAGGATAACCTGTTGCCTTGCTTGCAAGAGCGGAGCTTCTGCTTACCCTTGGATTCATCTCGACAACAGTCATTCTGCCATCTTTTGGATTGAGAGCAAACTGCACATTGCTACCACCCGTCTCAACCCCAACTGCACGCAAAATCTTAAATGAGTAATTTCTCATCTTTTGGTACTCTTTGTCTGTAAGAGTAAGAGCAGGAGCTACGGTTATACTGTCTCCCGTATGAACTCCAACTGGGTCGATATTTTCTATAGTACAAACGATGATACAGTTATCTTTTGAGTCTCTTATAACTTCAGTCTCATACTCTTTCCACCCAAGCAGAGACTCCTCTAGCAAAATTTCGCTAACAGGACTAATCTCCAAACCATTAGTAGCTATCTCTTTAAACTCATCTATATTATAAGCCATACTGCTACCAGCTCCACCAAGCGTAAACGAAGCTCTTACGATAAGCGGAAAACCAACCTCAAGTGCAGCTTTCATAGCTTCTTCGATATTGTAAGCGTATCTGCTTTTTGGTATATCAACACCAATCTCTATCATAAGCTCTTTAAATATCTGTCTATCTTCACCTTTTTTAATCGCTTCAGGCTTCGCTCCAAGAAGCTCAACTCCATCAAGCATCCCTTTTTCATGCATACTCATAGCAACATTTAGAGCAGTCTGTCCGCCTAGAGTAGGAAGCACAGCATCTACTTTCTCTTTTTTTATGATTTTTGCTATCAACTCTTCATGAATTGGCTCAATATAAGTCCTATCAGCAAACTCAGGGTCAGTCATGATGGTTGCTGGATTTGAATTGACCAAGATAACTCTATATCCTAGGTTTTTTAGCGTTCTTACTGCTTGAGTTCCAGAGTAGTCAAACTCACAAGCTTGCCCTATGATGATAGGACCCGAACCTATCAATAAAATAGTCTTTATATCTTCTCTTTTTGGCATCTT
>CAYOWG010000121.1:0-3714 GCA_964407605.1 uncultured Sulfurospirillum sp.
TCAAGATCGCAGTTTGCACTGACGGCTCTTTATCACTGGATTTTTGTTCCGCTAACACTAGGACTCTCTTTCATAATGGCGTTTATGGAGACGATGTATGTAAGAACAGGGAACGAAGAGTGGAAAAGAATCACAAAATTTTGGATGAATCTTTTTGCTGTAAACTTTGCACTAGGTCTTGCAACTGGCATCATCTTGGAGTTTCAGTTTGGAACAAACTGGGCTAACTTCTCTTGGATAGTTGGAGATATCTTTGGCGCACCTCTAGCCATAGAGGGGATAATGGCATTTTTCTTAGAAGCAACTTTCTTTGCAGTTATGTTTTTTGGCTGGAATAAAGTATCAAAAAAGATTCACCTTTTTTCTACTTGGATGGTAGCACTCGGCTCAAACCTATCAGCCCTTTGGATTTTAGTGGCAAACGGATGGATGCAAAGTCCAGTTGGTATGAGATTTAATCTTGAAACTGCTAGATACGAGATGACAAGCTTTCTTGATCTTATTCTTAACCCAGTAGCAATCGCTAAGTTTTTGCACACCATAAGTGCTGGTTATGTATTTAGTTCATTATTTGTTATTGGTGTTAGTGCATGGCTACTGCTAAAGAAAAAAGATGTACTTTTTGCTAAAAGAAGTATGATAATCGCATCAACTTTTGGACTAGTAACATCTGTGTTTTTAGCTGTAAGTGGAGATGAGTCAGCATATCAAGTTGCTCAAAAGCAGCCAGTAAAACTAGCTGCTATGGAGGGTCTTTATGATGGAGAGAGAGGAGCTGGTATAGTTGTGATTGGACAGTTAAATCCAGACAAAAAGATTGGGGATAGAACAACTGATCCATTTATATGGCACATTGAAGCTCCTTATACGCTATCCATCTTGGGTCATAGAGATATAAATGCATTTGTTCCTGGCATAAACGACCTAGTATATGGAAATGAAGAGCATGGCATAAAACCAGCTGCCCAAAAGATTCGAGAAGGAAAGATTGCACTTGAAGCACTCGAAAAATACAAAGAAGCAAAAAGACTAGAAGATCCAGAGATGGCATCTTTGGCACTAAAAGACTTTAGGATGTATGAGCAGTATCTAGGCTATGGATATCTTGAGAAGCCTGAAGATATTGTTCCTCCTATAGGGATTGTATTTTATAGTTTTCACATCATGGTAACTCTTGCGGGGTGGTTTATGATACTGTTTGTACTGATACTATTTTACACTTTCAAAGATACTATAGAGCAGAAAACTATACTTTTAAGAGCCGCGATGTTCACTGTGCCTCTTGGGTATTTGGCTCAGCAGACTGGTTGGATTGTGGCTGAAGTAGGAAGGCAGCCTTGGGCAATTCAAGATTTACTGCCCTTAAATATCGCTGTTTCTCGTTTAGATGCAACTTCTATCGTGATAACACTCTCTCTTTTTATGCTTATCTTTACTCTATTGCTAATCGCAAAGGTAAAGATAATGTTCACAAAGATAAAGCATGGGTTCAAGGAGATTTAGATGTTTGAAATTTTTACACAACTTATTTTGCAGCAGTATTGGTGGTTTTTGATAGCTCTTTTAGGGGCTTTATTTGTGTTTATGATGTTTATCCAAGGAGGACAAACTCTACTATATAAACTAGCTGACACCGAAGAAGAGAGAGATGCTTTGGTTGCCTCTCTTGGAAGAAAGTGGGAGCTTACTTATACAAGTTTAGTTATGTTCGGAGGAGCACTTTTTGCTGCTTTTCCTCTTTTTTACTCTGTAAGTTTTGGTGGGGCTTACTATGTGTGGATGGCTATACTTTTTTGCTTTATCATCCAAGCAGTCTCCTACGAATATAGAAAAAAAGAGAATAACTTTTTAGGAAAAAGAACTTATGAGTGGTTTTTGTTTATAAATGGAAGCTTAGGAGTCATTTTGATAGGTACGGCTCTTGGAACGCTCTATACTGGAGGAAACTTTATAAGAGATGAGATGAATTTCTCACATTGGACACAAGACAGCAGAGGACTAGAAGCAGCTTTAGTGCCTTTTAATGTTCTTTTTGGTTTAGTTCTGTTTTTTCTAGCAAGAGTTCAAGCTGAGTTATATTTTTTAAACAGCATAGAGAATCAAAATATAGTTAAAAAAGCAAAAAATCAGTTAAAGATTGATGCTTCTATCTTTGTCGTTTTGTATCTAGTTTTTACAGGCATGCTCCTTACTATGAGTGGCTTTGGCTACAGTGAAAAAGTTTTCTTTTTAGAGGAGTATAAGTTTCTAAACAACTTCTTAGCTAACCCTATCTTGCTAGTTCTTTTCTTGGTTGGAACACTTATGGTTTTGTATGCCATCTTTATAACTCTATTTAAGCAGAGCAGAAAAGGCATCTGGTTTAGTGGAATTGGGACTATAATGGTAGTTATCGCTATACTCTCTCTCTTGGGATTTAACAACACAGCAATCTATCCTTCACTAGCAGATATGCAAAGTTCGCTCAATATCGAAAATGCTTCATCTTCAAGATTTACTTTGATGATTATGAGTCTTACAACACTTATGATTCCTATTGTATTGGGCTATATCATAGTAGTTTGGAGAGCTATGAATAAAGAAAAAATCACAGTTGAAGAGATTCAAGCTGATAAAGATCACTATTAGGAGTTTTTATGGAAGAGATAAACTACACAACTAGCTTAATATGGCTAGCAACTTGGCCGGTCTTGATATATATATCTTATAGACTTGTTGTATTTAATGTAAATAGATTTGAAAAAAAACAAAACAGACAAGATAAAGAGCTTTCTTAAAGAGCAAGTAGGGATTGATCGTAACAATCTCTACTTGTCTATTGGGTTAGGGTCACTTTCAGGTATATTGATTATAGCTCAAGCTTGGATTATAGCTACTATGCTGAGTGATGTTATCTTTGAAGAAGCAGGTCTGCTTGAGCTTAAAGATAGACTGTTGGCTCTACTTGTCATCTTCTTTTTTAGGACTATCCTTACTTTTTTTTCCAATATATCAGCCCATAAAGCAGCTTCAAATATTAAATTAAATCTTAGAGATAGACTACTAAGGCATATCCAAACAGTCGGCCCAGTATATCCAAACAAAAAACATAGTGGCTCTGATGTAAATGCCTTGATAGATGGTGTTGAAGCGATAGAGAAGTACTATACTTTATATATCCCTGGTGTGGCTTTTGTGGCAATTTTACCACTTGCATATCTTGTGATTGCTTTTCCTGTTGATTGGATTTCGGCACTTATTCTTTTGGTTACTGCTCCAGTTATTGTGTTTTTTATGATTTTGATTGGTCAAGGAGCAGAAAAACTCAATCAAAAACAGTGGAGACAGCTTTCAAGACTTAGCAGTCATTTTATTGATGCTATACAGGGACTGCCTACTTTGAAGATTTTTAATGCTGCTAAGCGAGAGGCTCTTTTGATAAAGAGTTTGGCCAAAGAGTATAAAAATCGCACTATGTCTGTTTTAAAAGTTGCTTTTTTATCCTCATTGTTGTTGGAATTTTTCACATCTGTTGGTATAGCGATGATTGCAGTGACGGTTGGTTTTAGGCTGCTATATGGGCAAATGGAGTTTGTAGATGGAATGTTTATCTTACTTCTTGCACCAGAGTTTTATCTCTCAATACGCAATATGGGTAGTAGTTATCATGCACGCATGGAAGGCATTGGTGCAGCAGAGCAGATAGTGGGAGTTTTCAAAAGAGAGAGCTTTAAT
>CAYOWG010000122.1:0-3706 GCA_964407605.1 uncultured Sulfurospirillum sp.
GAAACTCTTCACTTTCTCTAAGCTCTAGGCTGAGTTCTTTTATCATCTCTATATTTATAAGGATACTGCGTATACTTGGTAGCCTCAAAGTTCTTTAAATTTAAAAACTTAACAATAGTGCTATTTAAGTCTATATCATCCTCTACCACGAGTATCTTTCGCCTCATTTTAGCCCTGCTTTAGTATATACAACTCCACAAAACCTCTCTTTAGTCGCATCTCGCCTAAATGAAAAATAATCCTCATCACAACTCGTACATATCGGGACGATTTTTATATCTTCCAAGTCTTTACTATTTAAGGCGATAAGATCCAAAAATATCTTTCCATTTTCTTTGCATGTAAACTCTTCAAAGCCACTCACCACCTCTGCTCCAACTTCATAACAGCACTTTCTTATCGATGGACCAAAGACTACTTGTATATCTCTACATGTAAACTCTTTTTTCATCTGCTCAATTGTTTTTTTGACTATCCCTTTATATGACCCAGCTCTGCCTGCATGAACTACTCCAACTACCCCCTTGACTCTATCTTCTAGTATCACAGGAATACAATCAGCCACAACTACGCACAATGCAACACCAGTATCGCTAGTTATCATCGCATCACACTCTTTTACTACACTATGCCTATCTACTACTTCAACTATATCGCTATGAACTTGCTTCATAAAAACCAGCTTTTTATCTCCAACTTTTGCTTGAAGTTTAGCTCTATCAATCCCTGTAAATCTATCAGTAAAAAAATGCACTAATAAAGAGCCATCATCTTATCTACTCCATCCCACGATATCTTTTTTTTATCACTAAACATGTGAAAAATATACCTAGCAAACATATCAGTTTCTATGTTTACTTTGCGACCAACTTTGTATTCGCTAAAAATAGTCTGCTTGAGCGTATGAGATATAATCGTAAGCCTAAATGTACTCTCTTTGATATCATTGATAGTCAGACTAACTCCATCAACTGCAATGCTTCCTTTTGGTATGATAAACTTAGAAAACTCTTTTGGTAAACTTACGGTCATATCAGTTGCATTTTGATTTTTTGTGATTGATTTGATAGTGCCTAGACAATCAACATGTCCCTGAACTATATGTCCTTCAAGCCTATCTGTTAGACTCATAGCTGGCTCCATATGAACACTCCCTTTTAGGTTTTCAACTGCCATTATCTCTCTAGTCTCAGCTGAAAGCTCAAGTGTAAAGCTATCACTACTTAGCTTTACAACAGTCAAGCAAACACCGTTAATTGCTATGCTATCGCCTATATCTGGTTTATACTTTGCTCTTAGTGTAAGATTATTATTTGAGTAGTCAATAACCTGCGCAAATTCTCTTATAAGTCCTGTAAACATTTTATTACCTCTTTAGCATAATTATAGCATAATGTCGCTGCTTAAGCCTAAATATAAATTGATTTAGATAACATAAATCGCTATTAATAAAAAGGAAATATAAAATCGAACATTTAAAGAAGAAGCTTTTAAGTATTCCATTTGTGATACTTATAACTTTGCTTTTTATTATGACTATAGCTTATACGAAACTAGTATCTCACTATGAAGATGAGTTTTTTAAAAAAGAACTCACAAAAGCACTAGATGAGAAAAAGCTTGATTTGAAGCAGAGTGTGGAGCTAGCAAAAAGTACCCTGCTTATGCTGATAGACGCTACTTATAAAGACAGACAAAATAGTGCAAAAAATATATCTAATGTTTATAAGCTATATCAGGAACAAAACAGCACAGAGGCTAAGGAAAATTTCTTAAAAAGTTTTGTAACTAAAGATTCATTTATGGCTTTTGTATCAAAAGAGTATAGCTATCCAGAAGGCGTTAAGCTTATCGATAAAAAACACAGCGACAATTCTAGAGAATTTGTCCTTCTAAACAATAAAAAATATTTTTTTGTTTATAAAGAAATCGAAGATGGTCTTTTTGGAATTGCTATTGATAATGAGGATATAAAAAAGAGCTATTTGAAAAAGTTTTTTAGATATCTAGATGCTTATAATAAAGATAAAAACGAATATATAGGCATGGGTGAGATGCTGACTTATGAGCCTAAGGAAGATGGGATTTTTGGAACGATCATATATATGCCCCCTTCTTTGTCTCAATATATCGGCACCCCAACCACAACTCATAGGGAAGATGTAAAAGGTAAACGCTTTCAAAATGAGTATTTTGAAAAGTTTAAAAATGGCGAAAATAATTTTTATATTGATTACTATTTTGAGAGTCCAAAATCAGATATAGCAGAGCAAAAGGTTTCATATGTTACGCTAGTAAAGCCTTATGGATATAAGCTACTAAAAGGTTTTTATGCTAGTGATGTTAAAAAAACTATAGAAAGAGTCAAAAGCGAAATAAATAGCAAATTTAAAAACCTTTTTCAAGCCTTAGCAGCAGGAGCTATAGTCGCAGGACTTGTTGGTATTATACTTGTTTTACTCATCTCAAGAAAAATTATACTTGAGATTGAAAAAGAGTATAAAAAGATGAAAAGCCACTTTGAAAAATCAAAAAAAGAGCTTTTACATAACATATACTATGATAAGCTTACACTCCTTCCAAATAGAAACAGGCTTGTTGAAAATGTAAATAAGTATAAATCTTTAATAATTATGGATATTGATGATTTTTCAATAGTCAACGATATATATGGTTTTGAGCTTGGAGATGAGGTTCTAGTTTATATCTCTAAGCTTTTAAAAGATAGATTTGAAAATGTCTATAAACTAGGAAGTGATGAATTTGCTATCGCTTATCATAGGTCTATTGGACTAATAGACTTAGAGAAAATCGCAGCACTAGATGTAAGATATAAAGAGATAAAAATCAACTTCAATATAGGTGGAAGCAACAAAGAAGATCTATTTCAAACAGCTGATATGGCGTTAAGAAGAGCCAAGGAGCATAAAAACTATAGATTTGATATATATAGTGAAGATATGTTTGCAAAGCAAAAAAAGAAGATGGAAGGCATACAGTTTTTAAAGCAGATACTAGAACATGGAGAGATATTTCCATACTATCAAGCGATAGTGGATTGTGATGAAATAATAATCAAATATGAAGCACTCATGAGAGTCAAGTATAAAGATAAGATATATCTACCATTTTACTTTTTACCTCTAGCAAAAGATATTAAGTTTTACAATAAATTTTCACAAGGTATGATGCAAAGAGCATTTGAAGATGTAAAGAGTGGTAAAATTGATAAAATGGTATCAATCAACCTCTCTTTTGAGGATATAAGAGACGAGCAAACTTCTCAATTTTTACAATCTGCTCTCACTAAGGAAATTGCTAGTAAAATTACCATAGAGGTACTAGAAAATGATAGTATAGATAGTTATCAGTTGCTTCAAGAATTTTTAGAAAAAATCAAAAAAAATGGGGCAAAAGTTGCTATTGATGATTTTGGAAGTGGTTACTCTAATTATGCTCAGATTTTGGAAATATCTCCTGACTTTATCAAGATTGACTCCTCCTTGGTGAGAAAAATAAATGATGAAAAGTATCTCAAAATAATAAAACTAATAATTGAGTTTTGTAAAGACTTTGACATAAAAAGTATAGCCGAATTTGTTGACAATAAAAAGACATTTGAGACACTTAAAGACCTTGGAGTTGATTATTTTCAAGGCTTTTACTTTCATAAGCCAAAGAGTATTGATAAGCTATAAAAATAAAA
>CAYOWG010000123.1:0-3699 GCA_964407605.1 uncultured Sulfurospirillum sp.
TCTGCCAACGAAACGGAAGCCTCTAGTATTGACTGGGATGATGTGGTCTTCGAGGTAGATTTGCTCAAATCGCAAGAGATTAACCTAGACTATATCTTAGAGCTGATATTTGAGCACAACAAAAAAGTAAAAGATAAGAAATCGCTCGTTGAAGAGGTGCGTCGTTTGATTCGTGCTAGTTTAGGTAATCGTGCAAAAGAGAGTTTGGTAGTTGATTTCATCAATCAAACAGACCTAGATGAGATTATGGATAAGCCTAGCATTATAGATGCATTCTACAAATTCGCCCAAGCAGAACTAAAAAAAGAAGCCCAAGAGCTGATAAAAGATGAGGACTTAAATACAGAGGAAGCCAAGCGATATATAGCATCATCACTAAAAAAAGAGTATGCTAGTGAAAATGGTACGCAGCTCAATGCCTTGCTTCCAAAAATGAGTCCACTTAATCCACAATACCTTACTAAAAAACAAAGCGTATTTCAAAAAATAACTCTTTTTGTTGAAAAGTTCAAGGGTGTGGGTGGAAAGATTTAGCAAGAACTTTATTGTGAAATAAAATCAAATCTCAAAAAAGATGGCATACAAGCAACAATAGCTGTATGATTCCATTTTTGGTGGATTGGGGTTTTTGCTCGATGACTAAATTATAAAATATTGAAGTAAAAATTCCTATCACATAAACACATTTTTAGCAAATTTTAGATAAAATTGCATCTCTTAAAGGAATAATCGTGCAAAAAAATATTCAACAAGCAAAAACTCTCCTAGATGCTTTACCATATATAAAAAAATTTAAAAAGAAAACAATAGTTATAAAATATGGTGGAGCAGCCCAGATAAATAGTGTGCTAAAAGATAAATTTGCACAAGATATTGTCCTGCTTTATCTAGTCGGCTTAAAGCCTATAATCGTTCATGGCGGAGGAAACAAGATAAGCTCAACTCTTGATAAACTAGATATCAAAAGTGAGTTTGTAGATGGGTTTCGCATTACAGATGAGAAGGCGATGGAAGTTGTAGAGATGGTGCTTAGTGGCAGCATAAACAAAGAGATAACTACACTGCTCAATCATCACGGAGGAAAAGCTATCGGTATTACAGGAAAAGATGCAAATTTTATAAAAGCAAAACCACTTAATAGTGACAAATATGGCTTTGTTGGGAAGATTGCTAAAGTAGATAAAAGTATCTTAAAAAATCTGCTAAAAGATAGCTTTATCCCAGTAGTCGCACCCATAGCCTCAGGAGATGATGCAAGTCATGCAGGTTATAACATAAATGCAGATTTATGCGCAAGCAGAGTCGCAGCGGCTATTAAGGCGGAAAAGATTATATTTTTGACAGACACAAAAGGGATATTGGATAAAGAGGGGCAACTGCTCAGAACTTTAAACAAAGAAGAAGTTAAAAAACTCAAAGATGATGAGACTATAACAGGCGGAATGCTGCCTAAGGTAGATGCTTGTCTTGAGGCAATCAAGGGTGGAGTAAAAACTGCTCAGATTATAGATGGAAGAGTTGAGCACTCAATACTGCTTGAGCTTTTTACAAGTAGTGGAGTTGGAACAATGATAAAGGATAAAAAATAATGTTTATTGAAACTAGAGGAAATGATGGTAAAAGAGATAAAAAAGTAGAGTTTTCTTATGCTATTATGAACCCAAGTGCTAGTTTTGGTGGACTGTATGTGCCTGAAAGCTTGCCTAAAATTGATTTGGAATTTATAAAAAAGCTTAGTGATAAAAACTACAAAGAAGTAACTCTTGAGGTGTTAAACCTTTTTAAAATAGACATTGAAAAATCTGTTTTAGAAAAAGCTATAAGTCTATATGACAACTTTGATGATAAAAACAATCCTGCACCTCTTGTGCAGATAAAAGATGACCTTTTTGTAAACGAACTATATCACGGTCCAACAAGAGCTTTTAAGGATATGGCATTGCAGCCTTTTGGGCATATACTCTCAAGTGTTGCACAAAAACAAAATCAAGAGTATCTTATCTTGGCTGCAACTAGCGGTGATACGGGTCCTGCAACACTAGATGCTTTTGCAAATAAAAGCAATATAAAAGTAGCTTGTATGTATCCTGATGGTGGGACTAGTGATGTTCAAAGACTCCAGATGGTAACCGAGCAAGGGGAAAATCTAAAAGTCATTGGCATAAAAGGCAACTTCGATGATGCACAAAATGCTTTAAAGACTCTGCTTGCAAGTGAAACTTTTAAAAAAGAATTAAAGCTTCACAATATAAAACTAAGTGCTGCAAACTCAGTGAATTTTGGGCGGATTATATTTCAAATCATCTATCATATCTGGGCATACCTATCATTACTCAAACAAAACCACCTAAATCTTGGTGAAAAGTTTTATCAAATAGTCCCAAGTGGAAACTTTGGAAATGCCCTTGGTGCATACTATGCCAAGAAAATGGGACTTCCAATAGAGAAGATTTTAATCGCTTCAAACATCAACAACATACTTACAGACCTAATCACAAAAGGCGAGTATGATTTAAGGCAAAGAGAGCTTCTTAAGACAACGAGTCCCGCAATGGATATACTTATATCTTCAAATGTTGAGAGAGTTTTGTTTGATAAGTATGGCTCTTGTAGATGCAAAGAGATGATGGAGGATTTAAAAGAGAAGCACTGCTATAAGTTAAGCGATGATGAACTTTTAGAGCTTCAAAAAGATTTTGCTGCAATATTTTGTGATGATGATTTTGCAAAAAAGACCATAAAAGAGTTTGCAAATGAAGACTATATCATGGATCCTCATACTGCAACCTGCCTAAAAGCATACAGCAAACTTAGAGAGAAAAATATACCAAGTGTGCTATGCTCTACGGCTGAGTGGACTAAGTTTGCACCGACTATGCTAAATGCTATAGAAGATAATGATAAAATATATAGCGATAGAGTGGCATTAGATGGTATTAAAAGCTCTTTACATGTAGAGATTCCAAAAAGCATAAACTCGCTCTTTGAAAAAGATATTTTGCACGATAAAGTAATAAACAAGGCTGATATAGAGAGTGAAATCTTGGACTTTATAAGATGATAATAATCCCAGCAAGAATGGCATCAAATAGATTTCCCAATAAGATATTGGCTGATATAAACGGTCTTCCTATGGTTATAGCAACTGCATCAAGAGTATCGAAACTTGACCGAGTTGTCATAGCGACTGACACTCAAGAAGTGATTGAGTTGGCTGCTAAATACGGCTACGAAGCCGTGATGACTGGCTCTTATCATAAAAGTGGGACTGATAGGATAAATGAAGCAGCTCTAGGACTGGATATAGACGATAATGAAGTCATAGTCAATGTCCAAGCAGATGAGCCTTTTATAGAGCCTAATGTTGTTCAAAGTGTGATTGATAGAGTGAAAAATGGTGATTGTTTTATGGTAAGTTGCTACAAGGTCATCGATAGTGCATTTGCTGATGATCCAAATCATGTCAAAGTTATAACTGATATAGACGACAATGCTATCTACTTCTCAAGAAGCAAAATCCCTTATGATAGAGAGAAGCACTTGGGATATTTTGGGCATTTGGGTATTTATGGATTTACTAAAAAAAGTCTTAGTGAGTTTTGTGAACTCTCCCCTGCCCCACTTGAAAATATAGAAAAACTAGAGCAGCTTAGAGCCATATATCATGGTAAAAAAATAACTATGCTAAGAGTAGAGAGT
>CAYOWG010000124.1:0-3615 GCA_964407605.1 uncultured Sulfurospirillum sp.
TTAAAAGAGATAGAAGAGCATAAAGAGATAGAACTACAAGAGGTATCTTTTGAAGAAGACTTTTCGGAAGAAAAAGAAGCATTAGATATAGAAACAGATGAGAGTGAAGCTGAAGTAAAAACCAATATAATAAGTTTTGCAGAAGAGGATTTTTCACAAGACTATATTACTGAAGAGCCTTTAAAGGCTAAGATAAATCTATCACTCAAAGATATACCAGCTGAGCCTGAAGCTAAGATATCTCTTGACGACATCAATAATATAGATGCAAAAGTGGATGAGAGAAAGAGCGAAGAAGAGGTTAATTTTGACTTGCTTCACTGCGTTGATATGTTAGGACTAGACATATCTCTCACTGGTGAAATAATAACTGATTTTATGAGTGAAATTGAGACCACAATACCAACTATTGAAAGCTCAATAGAGAGCGAAAATGAAGAATCTTTAAGAAAAAATATTTTTAGTCTTAAAGGTGTGTCAGATAACCTACGTATGTTTCAACTATCTGATAAATTAATAGATATCTTAAGAGAGACGAATACTGAACTCAGGCGAGAAAAGCTTAAGAAGTTTGAAGCAATATCTAAAAGATACAAAAGTGAATTAATATGAAAAAGACAATAGAAATTAAAATGGAGAATTATAATGAAGTTTAGAACACAAGACACACTTAGGCTTATCAGCCAATATCCCTTAATGATACTATTTATTTTTTCGAGCTATTTTCTATTTGTATCATATAGTCAATATAACAAATCAGCAGATTTTGAGAGCAAACTAGAGACAACAACTATTTTAAATGCTCTCTCAGTTGATATAAGCAAAGAGAGGGGGCTTTCTGCGATATTTATAGCAAGTGATGGTGCTATAGCGAAAGATAAGCTTAGCAAGCAGAGACAAGTTGTAAACACTAGTATGAAAAAACTGCATGACTATTATAAGCTAGAAACACCTAGTCGCAATATCAAAAGAGCAATTACACTGTTGAACCAAATAGGAGAGATAAGAAGCAATATAGACTCCCTAGACAATGTTGACTTTAATAAAGTATTTTTTGGATACTATTCTCAAATCAATGCTCAAATCTTAGCAGAACTTCAAACACTAGGCGATATATCAACTAATCCAGAAATATCAAATCTTAGCACGGCTCTAGTGTCGGTATTTAATGACATAGAATACAAGGGGCAAGAAAGAGGATTTATCTCAAAAATACTTAGTCAATATGTTCCATTTTCCGATAAAGACCTCTCTATTTGGATTGGGTTATTTGGAAGATCCAATACATTTGATTATAATACACTCTATGACAATGTAGCAAAATCGCAAATTATTTCTTTATTTAATAAGAGTGAAACTAAAAAACTATTTACTGAAATAGAGCAAGCAAAGGCTGAGATCATTCTAGCGGCACAAAGTGGTGAATATATTATCGATCCTACTTTATGGTTCAATATAATGACTAGAAAAATATCTCTTTTAGATAATTCAGCAAATCTAATAAAATCTAACCTTAAAAGTGAGATGAAAAGGTATAGCGATGAGACTATTGGTCAACTTATTGCTGCAGGTGGTATATGGATTATCTCTATTATTCTTATGTTAATGGGTTTTGCGTTTTTAGGACAGTTTAAGAAGAATATAAAAGGTTTAGAAAATATATTTAAAAGAGTAGGAGAGCTAGCTGAGACCAAAGAGGAGGTTGATTTCAATACTGCACAAGGCATGAACTCAGCATACACAGTCATAGATGCAGCCATTGAAAATATAGCGAAAGAAAAAAAGAATGCAGAAGAAGCCAGTGCTGCAAAAAGTATATTTTTAGCCAATATGTCACACGAGATAAGAACCCCACTAAATGGCATTATAGGCTTTACTGAACTTCTAAAAAGCACTGACCTAGATGATGAAAAAAGAGAATTCGTTGATGTTATTGAAAAAAGCTCAGAAAATCTACTTGAAATTATTAACAATATACTTGATTTATCAAAAGTTGAAAGCAATAAAGTAGAAATAGATGAGATACTATTCTCGCCAATAAATGAGTTTGAAAACGCTGTTGAAGTATATGGAGCAAAAGCCTCAGAAAAAAATATAAACCTATCTTTCTTCATAGACCCAAGTCTCAATAACTATCTCAAAGGTGATTCAGTAAAAATTAAAGAAGTCATAATCAACCTTATGAGTAATGCTGTTAAATTCACACCAATAAATGGTCACATAACAACTGAAATAAGAAGAATGGAAAATGCTCCAGCTGGAAAAGCAAAAATTCTTTTTAGCATACAAGACTCCGGCATAGGAATTAGTGAAGATAAAAAACAAGATATCTTTGATGCATTCAACCAAGCAGATTCTACGATCACAAGAAAATATGGAGGAACTGGTCTAGGGCTTACAATCTCAGCTAAGTACATAGGTCTTATGGGTGGAGAACTTAAGGTCGATAGCACTGTAGGCGAGGGTAGTAAATTCTATTTCATGCTAGAATTTGACGAGTCTCCATCAGGAGATATTGATTACCAAAACAAATACAGTGAATTCAATTGTGCCCTTTTAACAAGCGAAAAAAATACAAAAGCACATACAGAGTTTATTTATGAATATTTTAAGTACTTTGGGTCAAATATAAAATATTACGATGAATTTTCAGGTCTTAAAAACCTTATTTATAAATCTGGAATAAATATAATCGTTGCTGATTTTGATCTTCTTAGCGACGAAGAGCTTGAAGAGTACAAAAAGATAAGATTGCCTATAATTTTAGTCTTAAAGGTCTCTCAGCAAAGTAGATTTAATGAGTTCAGTACGAAATATATAACACCTGTATATGAACCAATAAATATTTCAAAAATTACTAAAGCGCTAGAACAAAACAGAGACTTGTTGCCTGCGGTAGAAGAGCCTGAACAGCAAGCCGAAGTGCAAAAAACTAAAAAATTAGCATTTGGAAAAAAATTTAATGCAAATGCATTGGTTGCTGAGGACAATGAAATTAATCAAAAGCTAATAAGAAGAACTCTTGAGGGACTTGGCTTAACAATAACTATTGCACACAATGGTAAAATAGCCCTTGAAGAAAGAATGAATAATGACTATGATATAGTTTTTATGGATATAGCAATGCCTATTATGGATGGAGTTGAATCGACACATAAGATGCTAGAGTATGAAAAAGAGAACAATCTACCTCATATCCCAATCATAGCAGTAACTGCAAATGCTCTAAAGGGTGACAGAGAAAGATTTATGAAAGAGGGACTTGATGAGTATGTAACAAAGCCTATCAAAAAAGAGAATATTCTTAGCGTACTCAATATGTTTTTACAAGATAAAATTGTTCCAGAATACAATTCTGATGCAAAGGATAATGAGTCCAAAATAAGTGCAAATAGTCAAATAAAATCGCTTGAAGTTGAAACAGAGGAAGAATTAGAGATTGTTAGCATAGAGCCAGAAGTCGAGCTAAGCGAAGAAAAATTAGACATACAGAAAAGCGTAGATATAGAAATGATTCAAAATACACTAGCAGAGATAGAGATGCCTAAAAGAGATATTCTTATATATAAGAAAAGTCCAATTGAAAATAAAATATTTTCTAGTGTATTAGCAAAA
>CAYOWG010000125.1:0-3606 GCA_964407605.1 uncultured Sulfurospirillum sp.
CTCTTATAAAGTATGCAAAAAAACCGAGTGCTAAAGTCAATTTTTGGGATAAAAATGAGTGGGATGCTATAGAAAAAAGTGCAGATACGCTAGAGAGTATGAAGCCATTTGTGGATGAAACAAAAAAGCATTTTGGAGAAAAACTAAGAGAATACATAACAGATGAAGGCAGAACTTATGAGATTGATTTGGGTGACTTGCCGTTATTTACTTCAGCGGAGCATTCGGATAAAAAATGCAATCTTGTAAAGAGTGTAGAGCTTTATACTGACCTGAAGTTTGTTGAAAATGGAGTTGAGATAGTAGATACGCCTGGACTAGACGACCCAGTAATACAGCGAGAAGAGATAACAAAAAGCTATGTTGCTAACTGTGATTTGATGATTCATTTGATGAATGTAAACCAATCAGCCACGCAAAAAGATATAGAGTTTATAACAGACACTCTTCTTTATCAAAGTGTTGCAAGGCTTTTGGTAGTTATCACTAGGATTGATACTGTTAGCCAAAGCGAGCTTGAAGAGGTTATAAAGTACACAAAATCAAGCATAAAAGCAAAACTAGAAAGCTTAAATAAAAGCAGTAGTTTTGATAGCATCATAGAAAAGATAGATTTTATTCCCATAGCTGGACTCCAAGCCCTTCATCATAGGATTGGTAAAGGCGATAGTAGTTATCCTTTGGAAAAAACGGGGATTTTGGAAGTCGAAGAGTACCTAAACGACATACTTTTTGGAGATAGCTCACAAAAGGTCAATCTAATCATAGAAGCCAATAAAAAAGAGCTAATCCAAATCATAAAAACTGCTAAAAACTCTCTACAAGTAGAGAAAAATCTACTTGGCAAAAGTGCTAGTGAAATTAAAAACGAGTATGACAAATACAAAGAAGAGATCATAAAGATAAAAGCAGAGATAAGTAGGCTAAGATCAAAGATAAAAGATGAAAAAGAGGAGCTTATAAACTACTTTTTGACTTTAGAAAACTTCTCAAAAAACAAGTTTTTATCACTTCAGTCGCTAGTAAAGAGAAGGGTGATGGACGATGTCTCTTATGAGCTAAGAAAAAACAAGAAAAAACCAGAAGCAAGCAGAATATCATATATAATCGAGACTGCCTTGAAAGATGGTTTTATAGATTTGCTTAGAGATTATAGGTATCAATTTTCAAAAAAGATAGAGAGTTCATTTGAAAAGATAGCTAGGGATTTTTCTACTTTTGTAAAGAGCGAGAGTAAGAGAAGTGATACGAAAGAGTTTTTTCAAAAGCATTTTTCAGACTTGAATTTGATAAGCTCAAATGCTGTCTTGATTGCAAAAGTAAACTCCAAAATCAAATCTTTTTCAAAAAAAGATATAGAGGGCTTAAGTAATTCTCTTGAGATTTGTTTTGCAGATGCTTTGGGCGAGCTATATAAAAAGTTTAGTGCTAAAACAAAAGTCATAAATCAAGAGTTGGTAGAGGGATTTGAGCAAGAGTGCAAGGCTCCAGTTCAGATGATTGAGTTTGAGATGAACACTCAAGAAAAGATTCTTAGTGATTACCAAAAGATATCTCAAGATAAGTCTTATGATGCTTCACAAAGGCTTGATGAGATTGAGCTAAAGTTGCAAGTTTTAGCAAAAGTAGAGGAAGATTTATGAGTAAGTTAGACTCTTTTATAGTTTCGTATAAAAAAAGATACAAAAAAGTAATACCATCTTTTGATGAGTCTCTCTTGGGTCTTGTACAAAAAACACAATACACTCTTTTGGATGAAAAGATGTCCCCATCAAAAGAGCTAGTATCGAAGATATCCTCTTTACATGTAAGAGTAAAAGAGCCTATGAGAGTAGCCATAACAGGGCAATTTTCGAGCGGTAAATCTACATTTTTAAACGCACTACTCTCTAAAAACATACTGCCAACAGGCATAACTCCTGTAACTTCTAAAGTCAATTATATCAAGTATGGAGATGAGCTTAAAATTAAGATTAGGTATATGGACGGCAGAGAAGAGTTTCAAAGTGTCGAGCATATCGCTAAGTTTACAGACCAAAGAGGGGAGGTTGAGGAGATAGAGTACCTTACTCTTTTCGTTCCACTAGCACTGCTAAAAGAGATTGAGTTTGTTGATACTCCTGGGCTAAACTCACAAGCCATCACTGACACGACAACTACACAAAAGGTACTTAAAGAAGTAGATGGTATTATCTGGCTTTCGCTTATAGATAACGCAGGAAAACTAAGTGAAGCAAAGGTTCTTGAAGAGTATCTAAACGAGTATCAAAACAAATCACTTTGTGTTTTAAATCAAAAAGATAAGTTCTCAAAAGAGCAGGTTGCTCAAACGACTGATTATGTAAAAAAAAGCTTTGCTGAATTTTTTTCTGAAGTCATCCCGATCTCGGCAAAACAAGCACTAGAATCAAGAAGTCACGATAAAAACATACTTATAGATGAAGAGCTAGAGAGCTTTTTGGCAACTCTCTCTAAGGATATCAAATCAAACTCGCTTGATGATATAGAGAGCTTATTTGAGAGCTATAAAAAAAATGTTGATAAGATTTTGAAAAGTGATTTAAACAAAAACATAGAGTTACTAGAAGAGTCAAATATACAAAAAGTTTTAGATTTTATAAACAATGAGATAAGACCCATAGCCAACAGCTCAAAAGAGTTTGCTATCAAAAAAGATATTGTCAATATATCAAATTCTCTTATAAAACAGCATGAGCTGTTTTTGAAGATATATGCTGAACTCTCAAGTGAGCTTAAAAGCTTTGAAGAGGAGGCTGATGAGAAGTTTTCTGAACTAAAGATAAGATTTACTAAAAAACTAAAAGATGCATATAGTAGAATCGAAGAGATAATAGAAACGATCGCCAATGAGATATATAACCACATAGATATAAGCACAAAACAGAGATATGTAAAGAAAAAACAGGGTTTTCTAAGCTCTAAAGAGAGCTTTGAAGCCATAGAGTACAAGGTATCAAAGATAGACTCAGATTTTATCTATAAGCATCTTTTTTATGATGATGACATAGTCGGCAAGATGTTTAAAAAGTATGTTAGAAGTCTAAAGGAGATTCAAGACGAAGTCAATGAAAACAATGCTTTAGTCTATGGCTTGCTAAAAAAGAGGATTAGAAAATGGCAAAGTTCTTATGAGTTTATACGCAAATCAGAAGAGCTTCACTCTGATATAGAGTTTGCTAATATGAGAAAGTTTGCCTCAAAAGCGTATGAAAATATACTGAAACCCTTTAGTGATGAGATGCACTCTTCTTATGCTAGGATTAGCTCTCAGTTCAGCCATCTAAGCTCTGCAGTAAGTTTTAACTACCAAAATGCGACTCAAGTTTGTGTCTCTTTTTTAGAAAAAAAGATAGGAGATTCCATCATTCTATATGAAGATAGCCCTGATAAGTTCAGCCTATATCAACCAAAACTTGAAGAGATAAAAGAGCGTTTAAATATAAGTTTTCACCTATATGAGCTTTCAAATATGATGAATACAAATAATACTTTTTTGAATAAAAACTATGACAGACTTATAGGTGAGTTTAAAAATATCAATAAAGATAGAAATTGTTTTATAGAAAAACGAAAAGATAGGCATCA
>CAYOWG010000126.1:0-3468 GCA_964407605.1 uncultured Sulfurospirillum sp.
TGAAATTTAAAGGAATATTATGAAAAAAATTGTTTTACTCTCAACTATCACAGCAGTTGCTCTAGTAGCAAGTAGCATAACTATAGAAAGTATGCCAACTAACCCGAAAAGAGTCTATCCTTCAAATGATAAGATAGTTTTGTCTTATAATAACTCAATAAAAGATGTGAAACAGAGCGTAGTAAACATATCTACAACCAAAATAATCGAACAAAGTAATCAGCTCAATCAGATGCTAAATAATCCTCTTTTTAGAGATTTTTTTGGACAGTCTTTTCCAAATATAAGTCCTCAAAAAAGAAAAACTCATTCGCTTGGTTCTGGAGTTATCATCTCCAAAGATGGTTATATAGTAACAAACAACCATGTAGTAGAGGGAGCTGACGAGATAGTTGTTACGCTTATAGGGCAGAATAAAGAGTATATCGCAAAAGTGATAGGGCTTGATCCAAAAACTGACTTAGCTGTTATAAAGATAGAGGCAAAAGGTCTAAAAGCTGCCAAGTTTGGTGATTCTGAAAATCTTAAAGCAGGTGATTTGGTTTTTGCCATAGGTAATCCTTTTGGAGTTGGTAGCTCTGTGACTCAAGGAATAATTTCAGCACTAAACAAAACTGGAATCGGACTAAACCAATATGAAAATTTCATCCAAACAGACGCTTCAATAAATCCTGGAAACTCTGGGGGCGCTTTAGTAGATAGTCGTGGTGCCCTTATAGGGATAAATAGTGCGATACTCTCACGAAGTGGTGGTAACGACGGTATCGGTTTTGCAATTCCATCAAGAATGGTGAAAAATATCGCCATTTCACTCATAGAAGATGGCAAGATAGATAGAGGCTATCTAGGTGTTTCTATATCTGATCTTACAAGCGAGCTAAAAGAGATATATAAAAGCGAAACAGGAGCTTTGCTTGTAAATATAGAGAGAAACTCTCCTGCTTCACGAGCTGGCTTAAAACGGGGTGATTTGATAATAGAGATTGATGGAGAAAAAATCAAAGATGCCAATCATCTAAAAACAGTAGTTGCAAATAAAACGCCAGGAAAATCTATAAAGCTAAAGTTTGAGAGAAATGGTAAGATAAAAAGCACAAAGCTAGTCCTAGCTAACATGGATCAAAGCTTAAATCCTGCTACAAAGACGACATACATACAAGGTCTTAGCTTAGAAGAGTTAAGTGATAAAATCAGAACAAAATACCGTATTCCTTCGTACATAGAAGGTGTTTTGGTCTCAGGAGTAAAAGCTGGCTCACATGCTCACAAGCTTGGTTTTATGCCAGGAGATATCATAGTGCAAATTGATCAGATGAGCATAAAAAACTTTGATGATATAGAAAAAGCACTAGATGGAAAGAAAAAGAAAATCGTCTTTGTAAACAGAAATGGCTACCATAAACCAATCGTTATAAAGTAAATGCTATAATCCTCTATCTCTTATAAAGTGAGTGTAAATGACACATATATTGATGATAGAGGATGATTTAGAATTAGCAAAGATTTTAGCAGAATATTTGGAGCAGTTTGATATAAAAGTTGCTATAGAAGAGGATCCTTTCTTAGGGCTTTCTACTCTCAATATAGAATCTTTCGATTTGATTATTTTAGACTTAACTCTTCCTGGGATTGATGGGCTTGAGGTATGCAAAGAGATAAGAAAAAAACATAGCACCCCAATCATCATATCTTCCGCTCGTCATGACATAACAGATAAGGTTACAGCTTTAGAAAATGGAGCAGATGACTACTTACCAAAGCCTTATGACCCTATGGAGCTTCAAGCAAGAATAAAAAGCCTTTTAAGGCGGAATAAACAAGTAAATAGTGTTGCTCAAGACCAACAAACCACAACAAAGCAACAAGATTTAGTTGTAAATGAAAATGAAATGACTATAAAATTTAATGGGGATGAGCTTCATCTAACAGGTGCAGAGTATGGAATACTTTCTTATCTTATAAAAAAAGATGGTGCTGTCGTATCAAGAGAAGAGCTTATATATAGCGTTGAAGCCATAGGCGAAGATACTTCAAACAAAAGCATAGATGTGATTATAGGCAGGATTAGAGCCAAACTAGACGAAAACTCAAAAGAGCCAAAATACATACAATCGATTAGAGGCATAGGATATAAGTTTTTAAAATGAAACTAGGGATAAAAAAGTCTTCAATATTTTACAGTATAACATTTACTTTTTTACTATCAATTATAAGCATATTTTTAGCAGCTCTTTTTCTTTTAGAAAAAGACAAGCAAGATTATACAGAAAAACTAAATACAAAATACTCCATAATAGCTAGAGCGACACTCTTTCATCTTAACAACTTTATAGACTCAGTAGAGCTACAAGAGCAGATAAAAGACTATAAAATGAGAGAAATTGATAATGATAAAATCAAAGACCACATCATAGAACTCTCAGAAGTCATACAAAAAATAGAGAGTAAGATAGGAAATAGCTCTATCTTAAAGTATAAAAAATACCACTATCTTTTGATAGAACATGAAGACTCAATCCTTCTTTTTAAAGATGAAGATTATCAGCCACATAGATATGATGTAATAAAAGTTATCTTTGGTTTTATATTTATGGTGGTTATTTTATCATACATATTAACCATAAGGAGAATTAAGCCTTTAAGAAAATTAAAAAGAGAGATGGATAAATTTGCTAGTGGTAGGCTGGACATAAACTGCAAAAAAGATGGTGATGATGAAATCTCTCAAGTTTCAAATGCCTTTGCAAATGCAGTTGAACAGATACAAAAACTTAATAACTCTAGGCAACTTTTTCTAAGAAACATCATGCATGAGCTTAAAACCCCAATAACCAAAGGTCGTATAACAGCAGAGATGATACCTTCTGGTAAACAAAAAGATAGACTAATCAATGTTTTTGAGAAACTTGAACTTTTAATCAATGAGTTTGCTTCAATAGAGCAGATAACTTCTGGAGCTGGGATACAAAATATACGACCAGCAAGGCTGATTGATATCATAAACGAGTCTATAGATATAGCTATGGTTCGCTTAAAAGCACTCAAGCTAGAGATAGACGACTCTCTTGTTCTGCATGTAGATTTTAGGCTCTTCACAACGGCAATAAAAAACCTTATTGACAATGGTATAAAATATTCAATAGACAACTTTGTAATTATAACTGCAACAAAAGAGAGGATATCATTCGCAAGTAAAGGTAGTCCACTAAAACAAGAACTAGGACACTATATTCAACCATTTACCAAAGAAAAGAACTCACATCAAAGCTTTGGTTTAGGACTCTATATAGTTGATAACATAGTAAAAGCACACAATCTTGATTTAAAATATCAACATAAAAATGGTTTAAATTATTTCTATTTTGAAAACATAGAAAATTTATTGTAAAATAAAACAAAGGAAAAATTATGTCAAGCATTACTTTTGCAAAAAAAGATTTATCATCCCTAATAGATCACCATATTGCA
>CAYOWG010000127.1:0-3466 GCA_964407605.1 uncultured Sulfurospirillum sp.
TACCACAAGTTTCCATCATGACAAAAAAGATGCGAGAAGTAGTACTATCAGATAAAACAGATCACTTCAATGAAGACTTAAATAAAGATGTCCCTCACTTTGAAAGTATAAAAAAGTATATCTTGCAAAATAGTGCCGAAACTTCGCATAGCGAAATCTCTCAAGGTATCATAAAAAGCACTTTAGGGAAAAATAAGTATAGAATCACAAAAACAAAATACTAGAAAGATATACACGCACAGATACCAAGAAGCACATATAAGCATCCTGAGATAAAATCAAAATCAAACTGTATAGCCTGTCATAAAAACTTTGGATCAACAGACTATATCAATGATGAAGATATATCCCTAGCTCACTTCTCAAACAAAGAAGCTCTAAAAATATATCTAAAACTAAACTGATTTAAGCATCTAACTCATTTGAAAAGTCAGCTTCCGCAAAACGCTTGAGTTGTCTCCATCTTCTTTGAGCATCTTTTTTATTTTGATCAAATAGTCTTTGGGCATACTCTGGATTTGTCTTTTTTAGACTTGCATACCTTACTTCGTTTAGTAAAAAATCCTCATACAAGTCCCAGTTTGGCTCTTTTCCTGTTATCTTGATAGGATTTTTTCCTTCATGCTCTAATCTTGGATCGTAAGTATAAATCGGCCAGTAACCACACTTCGTAGCTAATTCGCCTTGATTGCCTGATTGTCCCATACCGCCTTTTATCCCATGAGCAATACAAGGAGAATACGCGATAAGCAGTGAAGGTCCCTCAAATGCTTCAGCAGCTTCGATTGCTTTTAAAGTTTGTGCCTGTGAAGCATTTGAATTGATTTGGGCAACATAAATACTTCCATAAGTCATAGCTAGAAAACCTAAGTCTTTTTTCTGTGTTGATTTTCCAGATGCAGTAAACTGAGCGATAGAGCCTGTACGAGCAGACTTTGAACTCTGCCCACCTGTATTGGAGTAGACCTCTGTATCAAGAACGAGAACATTTACATTCTCGCCGCTCGCAAGAACATGGTCAAGCCCACCATATCCTATGTCATAAGCCCAGCCATCTCCACCAATAATCCATTGTGATTTTTTAACTAGATATTTTTTTAGAGAAAGTAATTCTTTCACTCCTGGTACATCTTTATTTGCCTCAAGTTGAGGAACTAGCATATCTCTTATTTCTTGAGTTTTTTTGCTATCTTTTCTATGCTCAATCCAGTCTTTATATAAAGCCGTCAAAGCATTTGGAGTAACTTCTATATTTGTAATCATAATATTTTCAATACGATGACGAATAGTCTCATTTGCTACTTCCATGCCCATACCAAACTCAGCATTATCCTCAAAAAGTGAGTTAGCCCATGCAGGCCCCTCGCCATTGTCATCTTTTCTATATGGAGTAGTTGGAGCTGAACCACCATAGATAGAAGAACAACCAGTCGCATTTGCAATCATCATTCTGTTACCAAAAAGCTGAGTTACTAAAGTGATATATGGAGTCTCCCCACACCCTGGACATGCAGCGTGAAATTCAAAAAGTGGCTTAGCAAACTGTGAGCCTTTTACGGTACTCTTTGACATAAAATCATCTTTGTAGGTCACTTCGTTAAAGAGATAATCAGCATTTTCTTGCTCACCAGCATCAACTTGATCAGCTAGTGGAACCATAACTAAAGACTTCTCTTTACTTGGACAGACTTCGGCACAAAGGTTACAACCAGTACAATCAAGAACTGAAGTTTGTATTTTGTACTTGAAGCCTTTTCCCTTAACTTCTTTGCCTTTTGCATCAAGAACATGATTTTTAACACCTTGAGGCGCAGAACTTAGTTCATCTTCATTGATTAAAAAAGGTCGGATTACAGCATGAGGACAGACAAAAGAACACTGATTACACTGAATACAGTTCTCTTTAATCCACTTAGGAACCATAACACCAATACCTCTTTTTTCGTACTGAGAAGTTCCATGTTCAAACGAGCCATCTTCGTAGCCATCAAAAGCAGAAACAGGAAGGCTATCTCCTTTTGCAGCATTTACTGGTTTTGCAAATTTCTCTACAAAATCAGTCCCTATATACTTGGCATCCTTTTTTGCTTCGCTTGTGTCCAATGTTACCCAAGCAGGATCAACTACTACTTCTTCAATACTACTTGCTCCAATATCTATAGCTTTATAGTTGAGTTCAACTATCTTTTCGCCTTTATTGATATAAGATTTATAAGCAAACTCTTTCATATATTTTTGTGCATCTTTAAAGTCAATAATATCTGCAAGCTTAAAAAATGCTGATTGCATAATCGTATTTGTTCTGCCGCCAAGACCGATATCTCGTGCTAGTTTGGTTGCGTTTATGATATAAAATTTGGCATTTTTTTCTGCTAGTGTCTTTTTGATATGATTTGGCATTTTTTTGATTGTCTCTTCAATGTTCCAGATAGAGTTCAAAAGAAAAGTGCCACCATCTTTAAGTCCACTTATCATATCATAAAGCTCGACATAACCAGCTACAGTACATGCAACAAAATCAGGTCTTGACACTAGATAAGTAGAGCGAATAGGATTTTTCCCAAATCTAACATGACTTCTTGTGTAGCCGCCAGACTTTTTAGAATCATAAGCAAAATAAGCTTGTACGTAAAGGTCAGTTTTATCACCAATAATCTTTACTGAGTTTTTATTGGCTCCGACTGTTCCATCAGCTCCAAGCCCATAAAAAAGACACTCTTTAGTATCGCTTCCACCAAGCGATAAGTTCTCTCCAACTTCTAGTGAAGTGTGAGTAACATCATCTACGATGCCGACTGTAAATCTATTTTTAGGCTCATCTTTTTTTAGATTCTCAAATATTGCAACTATTTGTGACGGATTAACATCTTTCGAAGAGAGCCCATAACGACCGCCTATCACAACAGGAGCATTTTCTCTACCATAAAAGATGCTTCTTATATCAAGATAAAGTGGCTCACCAGCCGAACCTGGCTCTTTTGTTCTATCTAGAACAGAGATTTTTTTAACACTATCAGGAAGTACATCAAAAAAGTATTTTGCAGAAAAAGGACGGTAAAGATGAACTGTTATGATGCCAACTTTTTCGCCTTTTTCCATAAGCATATCTACCGTCTCTTTTGCAGCCTCTATAACCGAGCCCATAGCGATGATGATATGTTCCGCATCTTTAGCACCATAGTAGGTAAAAGGTTTATATTCACGACCAGTTACTTCTGAGATATCTTTCATATAGCCAGCAACGATATCAGGAAGTGCGTCATAAAACTTGTTTTGTGCTTCTCTTCCTTGAAAATATATATCATCATTTTGTGCAGTTCCACGGGTCTTTGGAGACTCTGGATTTAGTGCTTCATCTCTAAAAGCCTGGATAGCCTTTTTATCGACCAATCTATCAAATACATCATAATCTATAACTTCTATCTTCTGAATTTCGTGCGAAGTTCTAAATCCATCAAAAAAGTGC
>CAYOWG010000128.1:0-3378 GCA_964407605.1 uncultured Sulfurospirillum sp.
TGCTATCATAAAAGATGAGCTTATAGAGATTGGCGAGAAGTTTAAGTCTCCTCGTGTAACTGTTATAGAAGACAATTATGATGATATAGATATGGAAGATTTGATACCAAATGAGCCAGCAGTAGTAACTATCACTCATCGTGGATACATCAAAAGAGTTCCTTTGAAGTCTTATGAGAAACAAAAAAGAGGCGGAAAAGGGAAGACGGCAGTTACTGTTTATGAAGATGATTTTATAGAGAGATTCTTTACATGCAACACTCACGATACGCTTTTATTTGTAACAGACAGAGGGCAACTTCACTGGTTGAAAGTTTACCGCATACCAGAGGGAAGTAGGATTGCAAAAGGTAAAGCAGTTGTAAATCTTCTGAAGCTTGAAGCGGATGAAAAGATACAATCAATCAACCCTACAACAGACTTTAGTGCAGAGAAGTCTTTGGTGTTTTTTACTAGAAAAGGTGTTGTGAAAAGAACAAACTTAAGTGAATTTTCTAATATAAGAAGCAATGGTATAAAAGCTATCAACCTAGATGATGACGATAGTATCATAACTGCAAAGATAGCCAATCAAGATGTAAAATATCTCTTTATGATGACAAAACTATCTCAGTGTATCAAGTTTGATATAGAAAAAACTCGCGACCAAGGCAGAAACACAAGGGGTGTTAGAGGTATCAAGTTTAAGCTCAAGGATGACGAAGTAATCGATGCCAATATCATCAAAAATGATGAGCAAGAGATACTTGTAGTTAGTGAAAAAGGTATAGGCAAGAGAACTGAAGCTGGCGAGTACAGGCTGACAAATCGTGGTGGAAGTGGCGTGATTGCTATGAAGATGACAGCAAAAACTGGCAAAAATGTAGTTGGTTGTTTGATGGTTGATGAGACTAAAGATATGATGGCTCTTACAAATGCTGGTAAGATGATAAGAGTAGATATGCAAAGCATCAGAAAGGCAGGAAGAAATACGAGCGGCGTTATAGTGGTCAATACTTCGGGAAAAGATGTGGTTAAGAGCATAGCAACATGCGCTAAAAAAGAGCCCGAGGAGATTGAAGAGAGTGATGATGAGGGAGTATTGGTTTAGTGTTTTAGCGAGGAGCTCTACTTCTCACTAAAATGGAACACTATTTGCTCTATATTTTCAAATTGACAAAAAGGTATGTTATGAGTAGATTGATTATCACGCTATGTGCGGGAATGTTGTTGCTGTTTTCTGGTTGTACTTCAAATCAGCCACAAGCTAAGGTAGTAGAGAGAAAAGAGCCGACTATTATAGTTCAAAAAGTTGATAGAGAAGATATAAAGCGCATTCTTCAAGAGGAGAAGTTTATATATCTAAACAACAATCCTGATAGAGTTTTTGTAGTAAAGGGCGAGGGAATTGCTCCTCAAAATACTGTCTCACCAGCTCAAGCTATGGCTTTAGCAAAACGAGCAGCAATAGCTGACGCATATCGCCAGATGGCTGAGAAGCTTTATGGTGTTCAAATCAATGCAAAAGATACTATAAAAAATGCAGCACTTTCTGACTCTAGAATTGTTTCTCAAGTAAACGGTCTTGTAAGAGATGCAACTATAACTGAAAACACTTTTAAAGATGGAATGTTTACAGTAAGAATGGAGCTAACGATGGACGGCACTAGGTGGCAAGAAATCTTTGCCTACTAATTGCCTTTACATGTAGCCTCGCTGCTGCAGATGAGGGCTTTTGGTTTTCTTATAAAATAGTTACTCAAGACAAGCTTGTAGTGTTTGAGGAGAGAAATATCTCTCCTCAAATGCAGATAGTAGATACAAAAAAATATACTAAGCTATGCCGCTTGGATATAGCTAAAAAGCAGCACCAATCAACACAACACTTCTTAAATGAAAGCTTTGATACACTTCTTGAGTGTTTTTATCCCATGAAAAGTATAGTTGTTAATCACACCCTAGTTGAGTTAAACGGCATGATAGAGAGAACTGCACTTACAATTATCCCTACAAAATTTACAGTAGATTTTAAAGACGATTTCGCTAATATAAAAGCCATAAAATAATCTTATAGGCTAGACATGAATATTGTAATCGTTGAAGACGATATAAATATGCGAAAATCTTTGGAATTTGCGCTTGCAGAGTATGAAGAGTTTTCGCTTACTACATACAAAAGTGCTGTTGATGCACTAAAAAACATAGATAGTAGTGTTGATTTGATAGTTACTGACATCAATATGCCTATGATGGATGGTATAGAGTTTATCAAAAAGCTTGATGGTCGTTATGACATCATAGTCATCACTGGCAATGCTACTTTGAACCGTGCTATCGAGTCTGTGAGACTTGGTGTAAAAGATTTTTTGACAAAGCCATTTGAAGTTGATACTTTGGTGGATGCTATAAAAAGACAAGTAAAACTAAGAAAAAAAACTAAGAAGATTTGCAAAGATAAAAAAATAAATGCAGATTTTGTAGCTACCTCTCCTGCTTTAGAAAAAGCGCTAAATCTCTCTAAAAAAGCTGCTAGAACTGATGCTTCTGTTTTACTTATGGGAGAGAGTGGAGTCGGAAAAGAGCTGTTTGCCAACTTTGTGCATAAAAATTCGCCAAGAAAAAATGGTAAATTTGTAGCTATCAATATGGCAGCAATTCCTGAAAATCTTCTTGAGAGTGAGCTTTTTGGTTATGAAAAAGGTGCTTTTACAGATGCGACTACTTCAAAAAAAGGTCATTTTGAGCTAGCTCATGGTGGCACTCTGTTTTTAGATGAGATTGCTGAGATGCCTGTATCTCTTCAAGCAAAACTGTTGAGGGTTCTTCAAGAAAGAGTGATAACAAGAGTTGGCGGAACTAAAGAAATAGTGATAGATGTTCGTATAGTTTCCGCTACCAATGCTGATATACATGTAGAGATAGAAAAAGGTGAGTTTAGAGAGGATTTGTACTATAGACTCAATACTATTCCAATTTTGATACCACCTCTAAGAGAGAGGAGAGAGGAGATAGAGCCGATTGCAAATCATATCTTAAAAGATATTTGTAAAAAATATGAACTTGAAGAGTTGAAGTTTTCGCAAGAGGCATTGAGTGAGCTCAATAGCTACAACTGGCCAGGAAATATAAGAGAATTGATTTCGGTTGTTGAAAGAGCATCGATTTTAAGCGATAATAGCACAATAAGTTCAGATGACCTTTTTTTGGACAGTAGAAATACAAACAGAACAAAAAGTATAGGCAGTATGGAAAAAGAGCTGATTGAAGAGGTGTTGCAAAGTGTGGAAAGTGATATAGCAGAAGCAGCGAAGATACTAGGTGTGAGCAAAACGACACTAGAGAAGAAAATCAATAAATATAAGGTAGATTATGAGAAAATATAATATAGCGATAGTAGGT
>CAYOWG010000129.1:0-3352 GCA_964407605.1 uncultured Sulfurospirillum sp.
CATTATTACCTTCAACATCCATCGCTATTTGGTGTGCTTGAAGACCAGAAACTCCAGCCCATAGTGATCTCATCATAATTAAATCCTTTACATACCTTGTGTTTTATGAATAAGCAAAAATCATTCCTAACTTTTCATATTGATTGCATTTTTTATCATCTCATCACTCGTCGTTATACTCTTTGCACTTGCATCAAAAGCTTTTTGCATTACTATTAGCTCCGTTAGAGCAGTTGCAAAAATTACATTGCTATTTTCGAGTTTATTTGAAAAGATTTGCGAACCATTTATAGGAACTCCGTTGCTATCAGTATAGAAGATAGGGTCGCCGCTATTAACAGACCGCCTAAACATAGTAGAGCCCACAGACTCTAAGCCTTTATCATTTTGAAAGTGATAGACTGCCACTTTTGCAACAGGAGTGCTTCTTCCGTTGTCAAACTCAGCAACTACATTTCCTCTTCCATCCATCCCATAAGCCTTTAGAAACCCAGAGATATATCCATCATGCGTTTCCGTTCTTGAGCTAGCCAAGCTTGCACTAGAGACAAATCCAGTAAAGCTACCAGGCTCACCCACATCTATAGTTAAAGGAGTTCCGCTATTTGACATTGTTGGCATGGTTGAGCTTAAAAGTGCTCCATTATCGCTAAACTCTAACACTGCATTTTGTTGGTCTATGATTTTATAAACTTTTTTTGCTGGCTCATCTATCTTGTATAGAGCTGGGTCATAGGTTTGACTAGGGTCGTAGGTTTCATAAAAGGACAAAACTTGCACAACACCATCCCAGACACTTCCAGTTACAGGCTGAGGAACTCTTTTTGTATAAGTCATATCCAAAACATCTTTATCTCCTGTTGGCGATATGATGCTTGAGCTAAAGTGCTCTATATTTGGCACCTCTTGGGTGGTTAGTAACTTTGCGCTTGAGACTATTGGGTTTGTAGTATCAAGAGAACTTATGTCTTCACTATTTATTAGCCAGTTTAGATTGCTATCAAGAGTTGTTCTCACTTCAACTGTTTTGCCTGCAATATCAACTATATCAACCAGCACAGAATCGCCCACTTTCGGATTTTGCAACTGTGGGGTATTGGATACTGTCCCATTTATAGTAATTCTTTGATTTATTGTATCAACTATACTACTTACATCAAGAGGGTTTAAGCCTATCTCGGTTGAGCTTATATTTATTTTTGGATTCAAGTTTGCTGTGTAGTTGACGATAGTTGTCGCCTCAGGCGGAAAGTAGAGTATATCAGGAAGATTTATCTTTGTTTGATCTGCTACGCCCCCAAGGGTTATATCAGTCACGCTTGATATCTGATTGGCAGTTCCAAGCTCATTTGAATTTTTACCGTAGTATCTTCCAAACTGCTCCATTAGTTGAGGCGAGAGAGTTGTTGGAGTTATATTTCCACCGCTCGTGCCTAAAAGATAGTTGCCATTGGCATCAACTATATCCCCGTTTCTATCTACTGAAAAAGCCCCTGCTCTAGTGTAAAGAGTTTCGTTATTTGTGCTTTTAACCCCAAACCAGCCCTCACCACCAAGTGCCAAATCAAATACATTGTCAGTAGGAGTAAATATACCTTGAGACATATCTAGCTGAGTCCCACTTGCGTAGCTACCATTGCCTTTGTTGTTCATAGTGCCCTCAAAGTATGAGTCCGACATAGCAGTAGAGAAGTGTGCCGAAAACTCTGGTACACTCCCTTTGTATCCTATAGTTCCTATATTTGTTATGTTGTTTGCCCAGACATTTATACCAAACTGTTGGGACATTGTTCCGCTTATACCGTTATAAAATGATGTGTTCATACTTTATCCTAAAAAAATTCTGCAATATACTGCATAGGAACATAAGATGAACCTAGCTTCATAAGAGCTTTGCCATCTTCATACTTAACAGACTCAACAGGGTAGATACCAAACTGTGTCCCTTGCTGCTCATCGTTTGCATCAAGGTATTCCGATTTAACACTATAATAGCCTGCTGGAAGTTGGTTTCCGTTATTATCGCTTCCATCCCACTCAAATGCTAAAACACCTTTTTTGCCTACTTGTCCGTTTAGGTCTATCTCTCTAACAATATCCCCATTTCTATCAGTAATCGTCATTTTTCCAGCTTTAATCTCTTCTTGAAAATATACCTCAAACTTGGCCAAGCCATTTTCAGGAAGAGTAACCTCGTTTGAGCCAAGACTAGCCATCTTTCCGATAGCCGAGAGTGCTGCCATATCCATGTTACTGCTCAATTGTCCAACTAGTTTCTCCATAGCTAGGTTTGTATTGTTAGCTGATTCAAGAGTAGCAAGCTGGGAGGTCTGAGTAAGGATTGTTGCTGAATCCATAGGCTCAGCAGGGTCTTGATGCTGAAGCTGAACCAAAAGAAGCTTCATAAAAGCATCTTTATCTAAAACACCATTTGGGTTCTCAGTTATACTATTGTTAGCCGAGCTACCATTTGCAACTTGATTTAAGTCTTGTCTTATTCCACCTACTGCCATAATCTATCCTTTATACATATTGAGGGATAACTAGCTCTATACTAGTCATCTCCTCTTCTAAATTTTCATCTTCAAAAGCCTCATTAAACTCTTTAAGTGCTTGATGTCTATGCTCTTTATTCTCTTTTTGGTTTGAAAAGTTCATCTCTAGATTTGTAAAACCCATATTCACAAGAGAGTTTTTAAATTCTGCTTGATTTAGAGTAAAGAGTGACATCGTGCTTGTGTTTGAAGCGATGTTTACATGTAGAGTGTTACCACGGTTGACTATCACCACATCAACTTCGCCTAAGCCCTTTGGGTTTAGAGCAAGCTGAACTCTCATAAACGGAGGATTATAGCTATCAATTTTCGCTTTAATATCAGCCGCAAAGCCACTAAAAGTCTCTCTTGTGGGACTTAATTGTTTTGAGGCTATAGTGTCCATCTTTAGCTGAGGCTTCAAATCATTTTTATTTAGAACAGGCTCTAGTTTTATCTCGCTGTTTTCTATTGTCGCAGTCTGTACTTTTGCAAGCTCTTGTGCTAAAACAGCTGGGGTTTGCTTGGGTGCTTTTATCCCTTGAAGTATGCTCTCAATCAGCCCTTTTTTGATAAAAACTGGTTCATTTTTTATCTCATTTGCTTTTGTAACTTCTGGACTTTTGATTACACTAGCAACCTTTACATGTAGCTCATCTATAGGTAGTGTTGCCTTTACTTCTTTTTGATTCTCTTTAACCACTATCTTTGGAGCCTCTTCTTGCACGATGTTTATAGTTTTTTTAACTTCTTCGCTCATTTTAACAGCTAAATTCTCTTTTTTCTCATCAACAACTTTTTCTTTAACTATCTGAACT
>CAYOWG010000130.1:0-3333 GCA_964407605.1 uncultured Sulfurospirillum sp.
GGATGCGGAACAGGTGGCAGTTGTCACACTACAGAAGAGAAAAAAGAAGCAAAAACAGAAAAAGCTGACGATCACGAATGTTGTGGTAGCGGTGGTTGTGGATCAAAGTAATTTTATAGCAAAATCAAGAGCCTCGCTAGAGGCTCTTAAATCAGCAAATCTTTTAAAAAGCATCAACCTAGATGCTTTGATTGTTGGTGAGGCAGGAACAGGGAAAACTACATTAGCAAAGTTTATAATGCCAAGTGCAGATATAGTTGATGGCGAAGTACTTTCAGAGGCTCTATCTTCTATTGGATTAAGAGATTCTGTAATTATAAAAAATTTTGATAAAATATTAAATTATCAGAAATTAAAAATTGCAATTAAAGAGTCAAAAACAAGGATAATTGCTACATCAAATACTGAACTGCTTGATAAGGTAAGCAATGATTTTTTTAGTCTCAAAATAACCATACCACCTTTGAGTGAGAGGCATGAAGATATTGAGCCTCTTGTAGAGAAATTTTTTAAAGAGATATCGGCTATTTTTATTGAAAATTATAGCACAAGCAATATCTCTTTAAAAGATTTAAACATTAACCTCTCAAGTAATGCCCACTCGCTAAAAAAATCAGTTTATATAAAGTATCTAGTAAGTTCATTTGAGAAGGAAGATGTAATGCAGGTTGTCGAAGAGTTTTTATCAAAGAATATAGGCGGACGAAATGACTATAGGGAGCAACTTTATATCTTTGATGTACCTATGATAAGATGTGGTTTTAAAAAGTTCAGTTCGCAATTAAATATGAGTGAAAAGTTTGGAATAAATAGGAATACACTTAGGAAGAAGATAAATAAGTATAAAAAAGATTATAAATTACAGTAAAAAGGCATAAGGTGAGCAAAAATATTTTTATATTTCCAGGACAAGGAAGCCAGAAGATAGGCATGGGAAAAGACTTTTATGATAATGATCCGCTAGCAAGAGAGATGGTTGAAAAAGCTAGCAAAAGATTGGATTTAGATTTTACAAATCTGTTATTTGAAGAGAACGATAAGCTTGAGCTTACGCAGTTTACGCAACCTGCAATACTGCTTGTGAGCTCAATCGCCCATAGACTTTTTGTAAAAGAATTTAAAGAGAAACCGATGTTTGCTATGGGACACTCTCTTGGTGAGTTTTCAGCTTTGAGTGCTGTTGGTGCTATAGACTACTTGGATGCAATTGAGCTTGTTCATAAGAGAGGACTATTTATGAGCGAGGCTTGTAGCGAGATAAATGCTGGCATGATGGCTCTTATCGGACTTAGTGATAAGGATGTTGAAGAGATTATTGCAAAGCAGGGAGATAAACAAGTGTGGGTAGCAAACTACAACTGCGATGGTCAAATAGTTCTTGCAGGAGATAAGAGTGATTTAGCGTCTATGGAGTCATTATTTAAGAAAGCTGGAGCAAAAAGGGCTCTGCTTCTTAATATGTCTGTTGCTTCTCACTGCCCTTTGTTGAAAAGTGCGATTGAGCCATTGGGCGAATACCTAAGTAAGTACCTAAAGGATGAGTTTGCAGCAAGTGTAGTTTCAAATGTAACAGCTAGTACATATAACACAAAAGATGAAGCGGTTGAGCTACTTTCAAATCAACTTATAAAGCCAGTTAGATATAAGCACTCCATACAAAATATAGAAGCAAAGACAGATAGATTTATAGAGTTTGGCTCAACTGTTCTAAAAGGACTCAATAGACGCTCAAGTAAAAAAGAGACTCTTTGCATAACAGATATGGCATCTTTAGAAAAAGTTCTAAGCCAGACTTTATGAGGATAGCAATAATGGGTGCAATGCCAGAAGAAATAGCACCACTTTTAGAGTTTTTTGGAGAGCATAAGACTGTTGAGTATGCAAATAATAAGTACTATTTTGTTGACTATAAAGGAAGTGAGATTGTTATAGCTTATAGTAAGATAGGAAAAGTAAACTCAACTATAACTGCAAGCACTATGGTTCAAAAATTTGGCTGTGAAAAACTGCTTTTTTCTGGAGTTGCAGGAGCAGTTTGTGATTCTCTTAAAGTAGGAGATTTGGTAATTGCAACAAAGCTAGCCCAGCATGATTTAGATATATCTGCTTTTGGACACCCTTATGGATTTGTTCCTGAGGGCTCTGTTTATGAAGAGGCAGATACTAGGCTTATAGAGATTGCTAAGAGTGTAGCAAGTGAAAAAAATATAGATTTAAAAGAGGGTATTATCGTAACTGCTGATCAGTTTGTTTGTGATGTTGAGCGAAAAGAGTGGATAGCAAAAACTTTTGACGCAAGTGCTTTAGAGATGGAAGGCGCATCAGTAGCTGTTACATGTAATGCTTTGGGAGTTCCATTTTTCATACTTCGTGCTATTAGTGACGCAGCTGATATGGATGCTAGTTTTTCTTTTGATGAGTTTTTAGAGGCTTCTGCAAAAGTTAGTGCTGATTTTGTTATAGCCATGGTAGAAAAAATCATACATGATTAAGATAAGTAAAAAACTTTTAAGACAGACAGGTCGTACTGTTATGAAGTACGATCTTATTAAAGAGGGCGACAAGATACTTCTTGGGCTTAGTGGAGGAAAAGACTCTTTGTGTTTAGCTCATGCTCTAAAGCATCTTCAGCGGGTTTCTCCAATAAAATTTGAGTTCAAAGCCGTTACTATTTCTTATGGCATGGGAGAAGATTTGGAAAATTTAAAAGATTATTGTAAAAAATATGAAATCAATCATGAAGTTTATGATACCAAAATCTATGAACTCTCAAAAGAGAAGATTAGAAAAAACTCCTCTTTTTGTAGTTTTTTTTCTCGCATGAGAAGAGGGGCACTTTATAGTTATGCAAAAGAGAATGGCTATGAGAAACTAGCTCTTGCTCATCATCTCGATGATGCAGCAGAGAGCTTTTTTATGAACTTTTCTTACAATGGAGCATTGCGCTCAATGCCCCCGATATATAAAGCATCTAACGGCTTAAAAGTAATTAGACCTTTTATACATGTAAGAGAGCGACAACTTAGAGAACAAGCAAAAGAACACAATATGTCAGTTATTGGGGATGAAGCTTGTCCTGCTATGAGGTTTGATATAAAGATGCCAGTTGCTCGTGCAAAAACTAAAGAGATGTTAGCTAAGATGGAAGAGGAGAATAGAGGTTTGTTTGTTTCTCTTAAGACAGCTTTTGAGAATATCAACACTTCAAGCTTTTGCGAAAAAGAGTATTTGAAGAGAGACTAGGGTTAAAAGAGTTTTATTCTATTCGTATAAATAGGCAGTACCGAGTCATTTTTAAATTTGAAAATGAAAATACTTATGATGTGAAGATAG
>CAYOWG010000131.1:0-3330 GCA_964407605.1 uncultured Sulfurospirillum sp.
AGGTACACTTATAGTATCTAGTATGGCGTACGCAGTTTCAGAGGTTAATGTTTATACACATAGGCATTATGATGCAGATAAGCAACTGTTTAGCCAGTTTGAGGCTAAAACAGGCATTAAAGTCAATGTAGTAACAGCTAAAGCTAGCGAATTACTAAAAAGGTTGGAAAAAGAGGGTGCTAAGTCTCCTGCAGATATCTTTATAACTGCTGATGTTGCAAGACTGCACCTTGCAAAAGAGCGTGGACTTTTGCAAAAAGTTAACTCTCAGTACTTAGTAGATACAATCCCAGCAAAATTAAGAGATAACGATGGTCAATGGTTTGCATTAACCACAAGAGCAAGAGTTATAGTTTATAACAAAAGCAAGGTAAACGCAAGTGAACTATCTACTTACGAAGATATGGTAAACCCAAAATGGAAAGGACGCCTTCTAGTGAGAACTGGATCAAACATATATAACACTTCGTTTATTGCTTCTATGATTGCTTCACAAGGCAGAGAAGCTGCAAAAAAATGGGCTGCTGGTGTTGTTAAAAACCTTGCAAGAGCTCCTAAAGGTGGAGATACTGATCAGATAAGAGCAGTTGCTGCTGGAATTGGCGATATTGCATTTGTCAATACTTATTATGTTGGAAGACTTTTGAACTCTAAGAAAAGTGCTGATGTAATGGTTGGCGAGCAAGTTGGAGTATTTTTTCCAAATCAAGGTGCAGGCGAGAGAGGAGCTCATATCAACATATCTGGAATCGCTCTAACAAAAAGTAGTGATAAAAACAGAGCAAATGCTATAAAACTTATGGAGTTTTTAGTAAGTCCTGATGCTCAATATATATTTTCTGAAGCAAACTCTGAATTTCCTGTAAATCCAAAAGTAGAGGCTTCAGAAACCTTAAAATCATGGGGAGAGTTCAAGGCTGACCCATTGCCACTATACAAGTTTGGCGTATATAACGAAGAAGCCATGAAGATAGTCAATGAAGTTAACTGGAAGTAAAGCTTCCTGGATAGGTTCGACTACAGGCTTAACGCTTGTAGTCACCCTACCAATACTCCTCATAATACTATATTCTTTTAGTGCTGATGGAGAAATCTTAACGCATATAAAAGAGACTGTTCTTCTAGATTATATTACTAACACCGTACTTTTGCTCTTGGCTGTATCAGTTTTAACATTGGTGTTCGGGGTATGTTCAGCTTTTCTTGTAACATTTTATGATTTTAGATTTCGTAAGCTATTTCTTATAGGTCTAATTTTACCTTTTGCTATTCCTTCTTATATCTTAGGCTTTATATACTCTGATTTGTTTGGTTTTTTTGGTCATTTTCATATACTGTTGATGAATTTAGGCATAAAAAGTTATTTTGATATCTTTAGCTTCTATACTGCTAGTATAGTTTTAGCTTTGGCTTTTTATTCATATATTTATCTCATAGTGCGAGCATCTTTTTTAAAAAATGCAAATTCACTTATCAATCCAGCTCTTAGTCTTGGGGTGTCTAAAGAGAGAGCACTTTTTAGAGTAGTTTTGCCACTTAGCCGTGTTGCTATTTTTGCTGGTTTAGCCCTTGTTTTGATGGAGGTTATTAGTGATTTTGGTGTTGTAAATCACTATGGGATTAGAACTCTTACAACGGCGATTTTTTCTACTTGGTTTAACATGGGTGATGCAAGTAGTGCAGCTTATATCTCTTCAATTGCTATGGTCTTTGTGCTATTTATAATACTGATTGAAAAATTTTCACAAGGAAAAGCAAAATACTCCAGCGAGTCTTCATCAGCACCACTAGCAAGGATTAATCTTAAAGGATTTAAGCTCTTTTTTGCTTATCTTTTTTTAAGTATTCCTCTATTTTTTGGTTTTATACTGCCTTTTATTTGGGTTGTTGTATTTACGATTGCTTATGCTAGCGAAAGTATAGATATGGATTTCTTCTCTGCTTTGATGAACTCTTTTGCTTCAGCATCCCTAGCTTCGCTATCAATCATAATCATAGCTATCATAATTGCCTACACTTATAGATTAATCCCAAATATATATACAAAATATGTATCAAAATTTGCCACACTTGGATACAGTATGCCTGGAGCCGTCATAGGAATAGGGGTTATAATTCTTTTTAGTAATTTCGACAACTACCTTATAGATAATCACGGATTCAATGAACTGCTTCTAAGCGGTACACTCTTTGCTTTGGTTTTTGGCTACATAGTAAGGTTTTTAGCAGTTGGACTAAACTCTGTAAGCTCATCTTTTGAAAAAGTGGGTATCAATGTAAATAAAGCCTCCAGAAATCTAGGAAGTTCTCCCTTGAAAACTCTTTTTAGAGTCGAACTGCCCCTGCTAAAAAACTCGCTTCTAATTGCTTATCTTTTAGTTTTTATAGACATAGTCAAAGAGTTGCCACTAACTCTCATACTAAGGCCATTTAACTACGAAACACTAGCAACAAAAACATATGGATTGGCCGTGATTGAACTCATACAAGAATCAGCTGTATATGCACTTTGTATAATTTTACTCTGCTTAGTTCCAATTTTATTTAGTCTAAAGACATACAAATGATACTGAGTTTAAAAAATATATCAAAAAACTTTGGAAGCACAAAAGTCTTAGATAACATAAGTTTAGAACTAGAAAAAGGTGAAATCCTTACTATACTTGGCAGGAGCGGGAGCGGAAAAAGCACCATACTAAACCTAATCTCTGGATTTGAAAGAGAAGATAGTGGAACAATAAGTGTCTATGAAAAGCTAGTAAACTCTCCTGATGTATTTATAGAGCCCCACGAAAGAAATATTGGCTTTGTTTTTCAAAACTATGGACTTTTCCCTCACTTAAATGTTTTTAAAAATATATCATTTGGCATATCAAAGCTAAGCCGAAAAGATCAACAAAAGATTGTTGATGATATGTTAAAATTAACAGGACTACAAGGCTTAGAAAAGAGATATCCTCATGAGCTTTCAGGTGGACAGCAACAACGAGTGGCACTTGCTAGAACACTTGCTACCAAGCCAAAACTTATACTTTTTGATGAAGTTTTTTCAAATGTTGATTCAATCTTGAAAACTAAAATCCAAAAAGAGCTACTAAATATCATAAAAAGTAGCGGAATTAGTGCCATATTTGTTACTCACGACAGCAAAGAAGCGCTTGTATTGAGTGATAAAGTAGCCTATCTAGAAGAAGGCAAGATAGTGCAGTTTTGTTCTCCTTTGACTATATATAACTCACCTCACACAAAGTCAGTGAGTACTTTTTTCGGAAAAGCAAATTTTATAGAAAATGGTGGTGTAAGCTACTGCGTTAGACCAGAAGAGTGCGT
>CAYOWG010000132.1:0-3325 GCA_964407605.1 uncultured Sulfurospirillum sp.
AAACAATTATACATGCTAATTATTACAAAAGTTGGCAAAAAACCAAAGATGCTAAAAAATCCATCTACTTACCAAGTTACACTAGCATTTGAGCCAACTTTTCCAACTATGCTCTCGCCCTCCCATATCGCTAAACCATTTTCTAAATCAGTAAGTGTCAAGTGAAAATAGTACTCAACAAGCTGATCTCTACTTCCAGCCTTAACAGTCCTTTGCATTATCTTTCCAGCAAGCGACATATCTGGTGCAAGAATAGTCCCTTTTTTCGCAATAGTACTTTGCTTAAACTCATCATCAGCTCTAAGTCTTCTTACTTCTTTTATCATCTCATCTTCAGGACCACCTGCTGCCACTGCTGTTGTGATGACTGCTTTACCTGATTTTAAAAGTGCAATTCTTATCTGTTTCATCAGCATATCAGTGTCTATTCTTTGAGTAGTGTCGTTGAGCATTCTACCCATTGCAATTACATACCTATTGCCATCTATTTTTCCCAGCACTCCGCTTGCAAGAAGATCTTTTATCGCCTCATTTGCCGCTTTTTCAAAATCTCTTCTATCTATACTCATAGTCGTCGGCATATCCTCTGTGCTCTCAACCCCTACTAGATGAGGCTTTGTTGCACACCCTGTAAATACCAATAGCCCTACTACCAAACTTGCCAATACTGTTTTCATCGTCTTCCTTTTATGATTTTATGCACTCTAGTGTCACCTCTTGCTGAGGATTTTACATATATGAGCACATCTGTGTTATTCTCTACATGTAGAGTTGATATCACTCTACCTTTATCATCCTTAATTATAACAGGATTTTCATCCAACTCTATCCTTAGGCTTTGGAAGTTTTTCGGAAGTGCCGTCCAACTCCTGATATCTGCTCTATTTGTCAAGCCTTGATAAAGAGCCCCAAGAATGCCCCCTATTTCACTACTTCTGTTTAGTTCATACTGTGCGTATATTTTAGCTATAAGATTCATTGTCGCTTCTAAAGCGATGCGAGAAAAATTCTTTTCAAATTCTGTCACCATCACTCTATCTATATCGGCTATCATTTTAGTTTTTTTATCTTCTACTTGCAGATATGCATAAGAGCTTGAGCGAGCATAAAGCTTCGGTAGTGCTATGCCTGCATAATAGACTTTATTGGTAAATATAAAAAGAGGTATATTGATACGCGTCTCTCTTTTTACCATACTTTGACCATTTTCATATATAATCCAAGCATAATACTTCTCTTTTTTTGCAAATCCACTTAGCCTATCAGCAAGCTCAAAATCAGCTCTTATTTGAGTGTTATTTGGCTCCATCGCAAGAGAATCTTTAAGGATATCTCTAGCTTTTGCATAATCTCTATCTAAAAGAAAAAATATCCCACTTATGTAGGTAGTGTAGGGATTTATAAAATCAGGATAAGCGTCGTATTCACTAAATATATCTTTAAAGTTGTCTAGTATAGCTTCTTGCGTATATCTATTGCTAGCTTTATTATAGTTTTTATCTTTTCTGTGTTGCTGTTTTATCTTTTTTATCTCTGAACTAAAGTGCTCTTTTGCTCTTCTTTGTCTATCAAGTGCACGGTTAAACTCAACTCTAGCATTTGCAAAATCGCCCAAAGCCATAAAGTTTAGACCCTTATAGGTATTGAGCATCACTTTTTCATAAACATTGCCTTGATACTCATTGACATTGTTATTGATTAGTATAGAACCTGTACTCTCGCCCACTTTTCCAACAGCAGATTGCAAATCAACATCCTGCTTATATGCTCTTTCGGATTTATCAAAAAAACTATTGCTCTTCTCATAATCAAAACAGTTTCTTGCTTGCGAACCGCCCTGAGATGCCCATAGTATCACATCATCCCCATCTTCTATCTTCTCTTTTACAAACGAGTAATCACAAACATGGCTCTTTAAAGTTTTATCAAAGGTCTGAAGAGAATCCCCGTGACCCATTATTGCCGCACAGCCACTAAATAAAACTGTTATGAATAGTAAAAGAAAAACCCTACTTAAACGGAGGACCAATAATAAGCCTTTGTGTTATTTGTGATGCTTTTTTAGGCTCCATCTTTGCCATTATCTTCGATACTTTTTTTGGTTGGAGTGTAAAAAGAACCGAAGCTGCCTCATCAACACTCATCTCTTCAAGTATAGACGCAGCAGCTGAGTCTTTCATCTTAGAGTAAGTATCGCTTATCTTATCACTCTTTAGTCCACTTATCTTTTTTATAAGCTTCTCATTTTCCTCAATCATCTTTTGCAGGTTTTTCTCACGAATAGCAAGCTTACGCATCGTAGCATTCAAATCATCTCTTTGCTTATTAAGCTTAGCTTCTTGCCTATCAAAAAGAGAATTGGTTGCAGCTTTAAGTGCCTCAAAAGACTGCCTAGCTTCATCTATCTTCTCTATCTCCTTTAAAAGCTCGCCCTTTCTCTCCTCAAAAATCTTAGTACAATCAACAGTCTGAGCAAAAGCAAGCGAGACAAACAACAGTGCTATAACTAAAACTCTCAATTTTTATCCTTATTGGCAAATAGCATATTGGATATCTCATCCATATCTAATTGCTCATCTTTTTTTGCTTTCTCAATCCAAGCTTGAAAATCTTGTCCCTCAAGATGCTTTATCTTCTCAAACTCCAGATGCGCCCTCTTATGCTTATCTCTAAGTTGCGATATCTCATCATCTTTTATATGAAGCTCTTCTTCAAGCCTATCTTTAATCTTCCGTATTATAGCCAATCTTTCTCTACTCATCCTCATTAAAGAGATATCACCGCTAGTTGGAGTCTCTATCTTCTCTATGTCTTTACATGTAAAGATGATTTTCTGCTCCAACTCATGCTTCTCAAACCGAGCCTTAGCCAAACGAGTCTCCACGGCATCTCGTTGTTGCTTTCTTACTTTTACTATAGGAGTAAACTTACTTGTCATTTTTTAAAAACCTAAGTAATTCTTTATCAAAATAGTTTAGTATCATATATATATCACTCTTTGTATTGGCATACTCTTTTTATAAAAAACTGATTCAAAGAGTTCCTCAATCCTATCTCAACTAAAGACAACGACACATAAAATCTACTTGAATAATGCATATTTTATACATACTCCTCTAGGTTTCTATATTGTCCTAATCTGCTTTTAGATATAAATTGATTTTTGACTTTTATGCACTTTTTAGCTACAATAAACTCAGAATCCCCCAATAAGTCTTTATCTCTTTGAGGTAAAGCTTGGGGTTTTTTATTTCTATTCATATCTACAAGATTATCGTATCATTTCTATCAGGACTAGTAGAAATCAACCCTACTTTTGTATTGG
>CAYOWG010000133.1:0-3304 GCA_964407605.1 uncultured Sulfurospirillum sp.
GATTATCTCTTATTTGTAGATTTTTTATCACCATATTGAGTCTCGCTTTTGCTAGCTTCTGTCCAAATTTTAATAAAATTTCTTTTTCTATATTTTTCATCTATCCTACTACCTCTACTCCTTCTAGCTTCTCTATTTCTTCACATATAATAGGGTCTATTTTTATATGTGTATTTAACTTTATATCAACAAGTTTTGATGTTATCAAAAGCTCTACTTCACTTCGTCCATAATTCTCTCTTACAAGAGCGTATAACTCATCTAAAACAGTAAGATTATCACTTAACTCTAGTCTGATGAGAGTAGGAGCTAGTGGCACTAGTTCTATCTTGGTGGCTCTATTTTCTATTGCTCTTTTTGTATTTTTTTTCTTTCTCGCCTCTTCTAGGGTAAAAACTCCCTTGCAAGAAATCCTAACTTTTTCATCCTCTTTTGTTACCTCTAAAGCAAATCCTATCGGTTTTTCAAAATTCAGACTATTGAGTTTTGCGAGCTGTTTCTCAAAAATCATAAAATCCAAACTACCTTCTAGGTCCAAAGCACTAACAAAAGCATAAGGATTTCCTTTTTTACTTACTTTTTCATCAACTTTATCAATCTTTCCTATAAAAAACGGTTTTCCTTTTTCTATGTTTTGTATATCTAAAGACCCTACATGAGGGATTTGATCAATCTCATCTTTTAGATCTTCAAGGATTTTAGTTTTATCTTTCTCTTTGTTGAGCTCTTCCAAAGACAAGGCATCTTTACATGTAAGCTTCACTCCTGTATCGTCTCTTTTTATCTCGATTTTAAAACCAACTGGATTTTCTAAGTTCATATTTTGGATTTTTTGCATGATGTTAGCAAATACCATAAACTCCATATTGCCATGAAAATCCATAAGATTTACGATACCAAACTTGTTTCCCTTTTTGCTAATCTTCTCAGTTATGCTCTCTACTTTTCCTATAAAAAGAGTCTTTTTGTTCTCTATGCTTTCTATATCAGACGAGAGTGTGTGAGGGATTGAGCCAATCAGTTCTCTAAAACTATCCAAAGGATGTCCTGAGATATAAAAACCCATAGTCTCTTTTTCAAGCTCTAGCACTCTTTTTGGCTCAAATTCTGGAAGATTTTCAATATCAATCTTTATAGTTGTCATCTCTTCGCCATCACCAAAAAGCGAACCAACAGCATCTTTTTTCATCTGTGCGCACTTTGTCCCTGCGTCAGATATAATCTCAATATGATCAAGCAAAGCCCTGCGAGAGAGTCCAAACTCATCAAATCCACCTGATTTTATAAGAGATTCGATAACTCTTTTGTTCACTTTTGAAGTATCAATCCTAGATATAAAATCACTCATATCTTTAAAAAGACCCTCTTTTCTTGCCTCTAAAATCCCACCTATGGCACTCTCGCCCACACCCTTTATAGCACCCATACCAAACAAGATAGTCTCTTCGTTATCTTCATTTGTAATCGCATTAAACTCAGTAAAAGAGTAGTTTACAGACGGTGGCGAGAGTTTAATCCCAAGCCTTTTTACCTCATCTATATACTTTACAATTTTATCAGTATTGTCTTGCTCACTCGTCAAGAGTGCAGCCATAAACTCTTGAGGATAGTAAGTCTTTAGATATGCTGTTTGAAATGTTATCATGGCATACGCAGCAGAGTGAGACTTGTTAAACCCATACCCAGCAAACTTCTCTATAAGCTTAAAAAGCTCTAGCGATTTTGCTCTATCATAGCCCTGTTTTTCAGCCCCATCACAAAACTCTTTACTAAACTTGCTCATATCTGTTTTTTTACCCATAGCACGACGGATGATATCAGAGTAACCAAGTGAAAAGCCACCAACTATCTGAACTATCTGCATAACCTGCTCTTGGTAAATAATCATCCCATAAGTTGGCTCAAGTATCTCTTTAAGAGAGTCAAAACTAACCTCTTTAAATGGATAATATACTTTTTCTCTTCCATGTTTTCTCTCTATAAACTCATCAAGCATACCTGAGTCCATGGGTCCTGGACGATACAAGGCAAGGACGGCTATGATATCTTCAAATCCATCTGGCTTTAATCGCTCATTTAGAGACTGCATGCCAGTTGATTCTATCTGAAAAAGCCCTACTGTGTGTCCTGTTCTTATAAGCTCATAAACCTTAGGATCATTCATATCAATCGCATTAAAATCTATCTCTTTTTTGTATCTTAACTTAATGAGCTTTAGTGCATTATCTAAAACAGTAAGAGTTTTTAAGCCTAAAAAATCAAACTTTATCAAGTCAACATCTTCAAGATGGTTAAGCGAATATTGAGTTACAAGCTGGTCTGCTCCTGAGGGCTTATAGAGTGGTGTTTTATGCCAAAGCTCTTCATTGCTTATGACTACTCCTGCTGCGTGCATACCTGAGTTTCTGTTGAGACCCTCAAGAGCCAAAGCAAACTTCCAAACTCTTGCTATGCGAGGGTCTTCATCTATCCACGCTCTAAGCTTCTCCTCTTTCTGGTATGCTCCATCCTCTTTTTTGCCATTTTTCATTTTCCCATTTAGCGTGATTCCAAGCTCATCAGGTATAAGTTTTGCCATCTTATCAGCTTCAGCGTAAGGAAGCCCAAGCACACGAGCCACGTCCCTTATAACACCTTTTGCTAAAAGCTTACCAAAAGTTATCACTTGAGCAACATTGTTTCTGCCATATTTCTCAACAACATAATCTATGATTTCAGCACGACGAGACTGACAAAAATCTATATCAATATCAGGCATACTCACTCGTTCTGGATTTAAAAATCTCTCAAAAAGTAGATTATATGGCATAGGGTCAATGTCTGTTATGTCAAGTGAAAAAGCAACCAAACTACCAGCGGCACTTCCCCTGCCAGGTCCAACAGGGATTTGTCTCTCTTTTGACTCGCGAATAAAATCCCAAACTATAAGCATATAGCCAGAAAACTTCATATCACAAATGATATCCATCTCAACTTTTAGTCGCTCATGATACTCCTGATGCTTTTGGCTTGGTATTAGTTTCAGCCTCTTCTCTAAACCCTTTTTGCATCTATAACGAAAATAGTCATCGTCATTGTCTATATCCAAACCATCACTCTTTGCATACTCTTGAGTAAATTTAAACTTCGGAGGAGTTGGATCACCAAGCTTTATCTCTAGATTGCACTTATCAACTATCTCCTGAGTATGAGTTATCGCCTCAGGAATATCCGCAAAAAGTTCACTCATCTGATCTGAAGTTTTGAGATAGAACTCTTTTACCGAGTGCTTTAGTCTGTTTGGGTCATCAAACTCTTTATTCAT
>CAYOWG010000134.1:0-3232 GCA_964407605.1 uncultured Sulfurospirillum sp.
TCCAAAAGAGGAAGAAGGTCTTTTAGGTTTGAGATTTTTTTGTCATATAGTAAAATATAAGGATTGTCTAAAACTGCTTCCATCTTTTCAGTATTGGTTACAAAGTAAGGAGAGAGATATCCTCTATCAAACTGCATTCCCTCGACAACATCAAGCTCATCTTGGATACCTTTTGCCTCTTTAACAGTGATAACACCATCTTTTCCAACTTTTTCCATAGCTTCAGCTATAAGTCCACCTATGTTTGCGTCCGAGTTGGCCGAGATAGTTGCTATTTGAGCGATCTCTTTTTTATCTTTTACATCTTTTGCAAGTTTTTTAAGCTCAGCCGTGATAGCTTCACTAGCCTTATCCATGCCTCTCTTGACTTCGATAGGGTTCGCCCCTGCAGTGATGTTTCTTAGTCCCTCTTTGAAAATTGCATGAGCTAAAACTGTAGCAGTTGTAGTCCCATCTCCTGCTTCATCGGCAGTTTTGCTCGCCACTTCTTTTACGAGTTGTGCACCCATGTTTTCCAAAGTATCAGCAAGCTCAATCTCTTTAGCAACTGAAACGCCATCTTTTGTGATGTTTGGAGCTCCAAAGCTTTTTTGGATAAGAACATTGCGTCCTCTTGGTCCCATGGTCACTTTTACTGTATCATTTAATTTTCTTACGCCCTCATATAGTGCATTTCTAGCACTGTCTGAAAATTGAATATCTTTTGCCATTGCTTATTTCCTTTTTTTACTTTAAAATTCCGAGTATATCTTTAGCTTCCATTACTAAGTAATCTTTGCCATCAAGTGTTAGTTCGCTCCCTGCATACTTGCCAAAAACTACTGTGTCATCAACAGTGATAGTCTTGACTTTACTGCCAACAGCAACAACTTTTCCATTTAAAGGTTTCTCTTTTGCATTATCAGGTATAATTATACCCGAAGCAGTCGTTTTCGCCTCTTCTACGCGTTCGATTAGAACTCTTTTTCCTAATGGTTGAAAAGCCATACTAGATCTCCTTGTTGTTTTATTTTAGCACTCTTTTAGTTTGAGTGCTAGAATTATACATAATTCTAGTAAAAAAGTCAATAAATTTTACAAACTTTAGTTAAAAAGACTAAAGTTTATTTAGGACATATTATGAAGTATTTTTTGATTTTTATATCTTTCTTGCTTGCTGTGGTGTTTTTTCTAATGTTTTTACTATTTACGCAATCTGGAAACAATATAGTAAAGCCCTACCTAGAAAAAGTCATAAAAGAGAGGCTTCAGCAAGATGTATCTGTGAAGGCTTTTACTCTTAAGACGGACTTTATAGACCTAGAGCTCGCTGTAAGCCAAAACTCAAAACTCATACTAAATGGAAACTTTAATCTTCTATCAAAAAGTATGGACATCAACTATGAAGTTGAGGCAACAGACCTCAAAAGCCCATATATCAACATAGATGGACTCTTGCATGTACAGGGCAATATCAAAGGTATCGTAGAAAACTTTGAAGTCAATGGAACAGGAATAGCCTTTGATTCAAACATAGACTTCATAACACTCATAGAAAAACGAAAAGTTAAAGCCATAAAGTTAGATGCAAAAAAAGTAAAAATAGAAAGTGTTTTAGCTTTCTTTAAAAAACCAATATACTCAAAAGGGATATTTGATATAAGCATAGATGCAGAACCAAAAACAGGCAACAGTTTTGTTGGCAAGGGCGATATATTTATCCACTATGCAACTCTAAACAACTCTCTTTTAGAGAGAGATTTCGGTATAAAGCTTAACAACATTATAAGTTATAGAGGAACAATAAACTCAGTCATAGATGGTGACAATATCCAAGCAAAAACTGAAATTTTATCAAATGTAGCAAAAATAAGCTCTCAAAATACCCAATATAACTTAAAAAACGATACCTTTTATAGTGATTATGTTGTAAGTATTCCTGAATTAGGCTTGCTAGAAAAGAGCCTACAAGGAAACATCAAGCTTGATGGCAATATACAAAAAACAAAAGATGATTTTAGCTTTGATATAAACTCAAAAACTCTTGGAGGAACTATAAAAGCGATTGTTTTCAATGACACTTTAAAACTAGATGCAACAGATATAAAGCTACCGCTTCTAAGTGAGATGTTAAAACAGCCAAAGTATTCTGATGGCATATTGCAATTGTCGTTAGATATGCGAGACACAAAAGAGCAAAGTAGAGATGGGGATATAAGGCTATATATAAAAAATGGTACTCTACATGTAAGAGAGCTAATAGAATCCCAAAAAGAGGATAAGATAAACTACATACTCTCACTAAAGAGCATCATAGATAAAAATATCGCCTCAATAAACTCTACAATGGTATCTGATGTGCTTGAACTAGAGATAAGCAACAGCAAATACAACATAGCGGATAAAGTAGTAAAAGGAGCATACACTCTAAGTGTTGCAGACCTCAATAACCTATATTTTTTAACAAAAAGACCGCTAAAAGGCGAACTAGAAGTAGTTGGAAACTATAAGTTTGATAAACAGTTATATATAGATGGCAATAGTGACTTTTTAGATGCAAAAACATCATTTACTTTTCAAGATAATTTCTTACATGTAAAGAGCGATGAGCTCTCTATCGCAAAAGTAAGCGATATGCTCTATTATCCAAAGTTTTTTGACTCACTTGCAAGTGTTACGGTGGATTATAATCTCACAAGTGAAGTTGGTTTGATAGACATCAATGCACTAAATGGCAAGCTAGTAAAAAGTGAATTTACTGACATAATCTTACTAGCTAGTGGATTTGATTTGACTAGTGAAGTCTATAAAAATAGTTTATTTAGGGGAGTTGTAGATAAAAACAAGATAGATTTTTCTTTATTGATGAACGGACTTGAGAGTTATTTGAAGATGCCTGATGGGTACTTGAACCTAGAAACCAACCAGATAGATAGTGATTTTGAGATAAAAATAGAACATAGAGATTTTCAAGGAAATATAAAAGGAGATTTAGAGAGTCCAAACATCAAACTCAGTGGTTCTGAGTACATAAAACAAAAGATAGATAAAGCAATAGAGAGAAACCTACCTGAAGAGTGGCAAGATACAGCCAAAGAGCTTCTAAAACTCTTTGATTAACAAACATATAAGGTTGCAAAATGTATAATTTCGTCCTTATAAAAGTGTCAAGGTAGCTCAGCTGGTTAGAGCGCTGGTCTCATAAGCCGGAGGTCGAGGGTTCAAGTCCCTCTCTTGACACCATTTTCTTTTT
>CAYOWG010000135.1:0-3218 GCA_964407605.1 uncultured Sulfurospirillum sp.
GGTATGCCCTACTAAAATCCAAAAAGTTTTAAAGCTCAGGCGACTTAATAACCATAAGCTTTTGATTGCTCATCTCTTCCATAGAGTCAGGGATACCACCAAGCCCAAGCCCAGAAGCCTTAGCTCCACCAAAAGGCATCCAGTCAACCCTAAATGCAGTATGGTCGTTTATCATAACAGCAGTTGCATTTAGTCTTTTGATGGCTCTTAGGGCTTTGTCTATGTTTTTAGTAAAGATAGCTGCTTGAAAAGATACTTCTAAAGAGTTTGCTCTTTCAATCGCTTCATCTATATCTTCGTACTGATAGATGCAAATAACAGGGCCAAAAACCTCTTTTGTTGATACAAGAGCATCGCTAGGGGGATTTAAGATAACAGTTGGCTCGTAGCAAGAGTCTGAAATCTTTTTGCCTCCAGTTAAAATCTTAGCTCCTTTTTCTCTAGCTTCTTCTACCCACTCTTCTACTCTATTGACTTCATTGTTATTTATAAGCGGACCAACTTCTGTTTTTGGGTCTAGTTGATCCCCAACGATTAGTTTTGAAGCCGCAGAACTTAGCTTTTTGCAAACTTCATCTACTATATCTTTATGAACGAAGACTCGTTGAACAGAAACGCAAACTTGACCAGCATGATAAAAGCCACCCTTTGCAAGAGCAGGGATAAGCTCATCCAAGCAAGCATCACTCTCAACAATCACAGGAGCAACCCCGCCATGCTCTAGTGCAACTCTAGTTCCGTTTGCTACTTTTGAGTTCAAGTACCAACCAACTTTTGAAGATCCGATAAATGTCAAAAAGTTAATTTTTGGAGATGAAGCAAGTAACTCGCCTGCATCTCTTCTGCAAACTACTGCTTGAGCCCAGCCATCAGGTAAACCAGCTATCTTTAGCATCTCTATGACTTTAAGTGCAGACATAGGAGTTTGAGTTGCTGGTTTTATGATGACAGAACAACCTGCTGCTATGGCAGGCACCACTTGATGGATAGCAAGATTTAGCGGGTGATTAAAAGCAGATATCGCCGCAACTACACCGATAGGCTCTTTTAGTGTATAAGCCATCCTATTTGCACTACTCGCAGTGTGTCCCATGGCAATCTCTACACCTCTAGATGAACCCATATGCTCAATCGCAAGTTTTACTCCGTTGATGGCACGATCAACTTCTACTTTAGAATCCATCCATGGCTTTCCACCCTCGCTAGCACAAAGCTTTGTAAGCTCCTTTTTTTGAGAACTCATAATAACTATCAGATTTTCTAGGATTTGTGCAACTTTATGCTTTGGCAGTTCATCTTTTTTGCTATCAAATGTTACTCTTGCAAGAGCTATAGCTTCTTCAACCTCTTCAAATGAAGATAGCTTGACTTCTCCTAATTTCGTACCGTCAAACGGCGATGTTACTTCTACTGTTTTCATAATCTCCCTTTATAGCATACAAGTTTTATTTTCTAACAGCTTATTCAAGATACTGTGATTTAGCGAGTAATCAACTGCCAAATCTATAAGGTGAACACCTTTTGTATCTATGCACTGCTCCAAAGTCTGCTCAAACTCCGCACAAGAAGAGGGTCTATAACCTTTTGCTCCATAAGCCTCAGCGTACTTAACAAAGTCTGGATTTCCAAGGTCTAGCCCAAAGTTTTCAAACCCCATACCGCTTTGCTTCCACTTGATCATCCCATAAGAGTTATCATTGAGTATAATCACAGTCAAATCTAGCCCTAGTCTGATGCAGGTTTCTAGTTCTTGAGAGTTCATCATAAACCCACCATCTCCACAAACTGTAACTACCTTTTTATCAGGATTTACAATCTTTGCAGCTATGGCTGAGGGTAGTCCTGCTCCCATCGTTGCAAGAGCGTTATCTAGTAAAAGAGTGTTTGGTTTTGAGCATTTATAGTTTCTTGCAAACCATATTTTATATATTCCATTGTCGAGAGTAAGTATATCTTCGTCTTTTAATCTATCTCTGATTGTTTTTACTACTCTTTGAGGTAAAATCGGAAATCTTTTATCTTTAAAGTACTTGCTAAGACGACTCTGTATCTCAACAGAAAGCCTCTTGTAGTAGTCAAAATCCCAGTGAGTTTGGGTAGATATTGCTTTTGTTATAAACTCCACATTTGAAGCGAGGTCGCCTACGATGTCAAGCTGAGGAAAGTATGTATCATCTACTTCTGAGGGTAAAAAGTTCATATGAAGTACTTTTGTTGCACCCTCACGATTTTCCATAAAAAACGGAGGCTTTTCGATAACATCATGCCCCACATTGATAATCAAATCAGCTTGCTCGATAGCACAATGGATAAAATCATGCCGAGATAGTGCAGCAGTGCCTAGTGAGAGCTGATGGTTTTCATCCATAACGCCTTTGCCCATCTGTGTCGAGAAAAAAGGAATCCCAGTTTTTTCCACAAACATACCTAGTGCTTCGCTTACTCTTGTTCTGTTTGCACCAGCCCCTATAAGAAGTAGGGGTCTTTGGGACTCTTCTATCAGCTCTACTGCATTGGCTATAGCGGTTACTCCAGATGATGCGTATCTGAAACTTCTTACAGGATATATATTGTCCTCAACTTCTTCAGCTGCGATGTCTTCAGGTAGCTCGATATGAACGGCTCCCGGCCTCTCTGTTGTTGCAATCTTAAATGCTTCTCTTATGATTGATGGGATATTGTTGCCATTTACTACTTGTTTTGCGTACTTGGTCATAGGCTTCATCATACTCACAACATCGACAATCTGAAACCTTCCCTGCTTAGACTTTTTGATAGGCTTTTGCCCTGTAATCATAAGCATAGGCATAGCTCCAAGTTGAGCATAAGCAGCGGCCGTTGTTAGGTTTGTAGCTCCTGGCCCAAGTGTTGCAAGACAGACTCCAACTTTTCCAGTTAGCCTTCCGTAAGTTGCAGCCATAAAACCAGCGGCCTGTTCGTGCCTTGTTAGGATGAGTTTTATGTTTGAATTTCGTATAGACTCTAAAAGGTCCAGGTTTTCTTCTCCGGGGATTCCAAATATATACTCTGCGCCCTCATTTTCAAGAGCTTTTATAAACAAATCTGATGCTTTCAATAGTTTTCCTTTTTAAAAGTGTAGTTTCTCGTAAAAGTGTTTAAAGTAATGTTAAATTAGAGGATAAAAAAACAAAATAACCTAAGAAAGATGAGATATGAAGCTAACCACTAACTTCCGCTTCTGATCTTCTTGTGTTTTT
>CAYOWG010000136.1:0-3186 GCA_964407605.1 uncultured Sulfurospirillum sp.
GTAACAGGAACAGCGGGATTTATCGGTAGCCATTTGGCATTGAGGCTAATTGGGAGAGGGGATGAGGTTGTTGGGTTGGATTGTATCAATGACTATTATGATATAAGTGTTAAATATGGCAGGCTTGAGAGAAGTGGGATAGGTAAAGACAAGATTGAGTATGGCAAGCTTATAGAGTCTAAGAAGTATCAAAACTATAAGTTTATCAAGCTAAATCTTGAAGATAAAGAAAATCTACAAAAGCTTTTTGAAGAGCAGAAGTTTGATGCGGTTTGTAACCTCGCTGCTCAAGCGGGAGTTCGTTACTCGCTAACCAATCCTGATGCTTATATGCGAAGCAATATCATCGGCTTTATGAACATACTAGAGTGTTGTAGGCATAGCGGGGTTAAAAATCTCTCTTATGCTAGTAGCTCTAGTGTGTATGGCTCAAATACGAAACTCCCCTTTAGTACGAGTGATAGCGTGGATAATCCCATAAGCCTATATGCAGCTAGTAAAAAGTCAAACGAGCTTATGGCTCATACATACTCTCATCTTTTTGGTATAAGTGCAACTGGCTTGAGATTTTTTACAGTCTATGGACCTTGGGGAAGACCTGATATGGCTCTGTTTTTGTTTGTCAAAGCGGCACTTGAGAAAAAAAGCATAGATGTTTTTAATCACGGAGATATGTTAAGGGATTTTACCTATATAGATGATATAGTCGAGGGAGTTGTAAGAGTCATAGACAATCCACGAAGCTCAAATCCACCATATAAAATCTACAATATCGGAAACAATAGCCCTGTGAAGCTTATGGATTTTATAAGTGCTATCGAAAAAAAGCTTGGCAAGACGATAGAGAAGAACTTTTTGCCACTTCAGGCTGGAGATGTGCCTAGCACTTATGCTGATGTGAGTGATTTGGTAGAAGATTTGGGCTATAAGCCAGATACTAGCATAGAAGAGGGGATAGATAAGTTTGTGGATTGGTATGTGGATTTCTTTAAGGTAAAGCTATGACCAATAGACTTTTTTTTGATGTAGTGCCTGAACCCGGTGCTTTTGAGGCTATTTGTGAAGAGCAGAAGAGCGTTGGTTACTATGCTTTACCTGAGCAGGATTTGGGTTATTTGCAAAAGTATAAAGAGGATTTTGCCAAAAAAAATCAAGATATAAAATATCTCATAGTTATCGGTATCGGAGGAAGTTCACTTGGACTTAAAGCCATATATAAAACTCTAAAAAATGTAAGAGATTTTTCTAGAAAAATACTGTTTTTAGAGAGCACAGACCCAGTAGCTATAAGAGCAGTTTTGAAGGGTGTGAAGCTTGAAGAGTCTCACTTTTTTGTTATAAGCAAATCAGGAACAACGATAGAAACAACTGCGATATACAAGTATGTTTTGGGGCTTTTGAAGAAGAGTGCAATCTGCGAAGATTATAGGTTTACCTATGTGACTGACAAAGAAAGTCTGCTTGAGGCTCACTCAAAAACTAAGAAATCATTTTGTCTTTATATCCCAAAGAGTGTGGGCGGAAGATTTTCAGTTTTGAGTGCTGTTGGCTTGGCTCCGCTTTCTCTTATAGAGGTTGATATAGAAGCACTTCTAGACGGTGCAAAACAGATAAAGAGAAGTTTTTTTGAAAATGGTTATATAAAAGATACGCTTCTAAAAAAAGCAAGCTACTATGCAAAAAACTCTATGAGATACAATATAAATACACTTTTTATCTATAGTGAGAGCCTTAACTCTTTTACACAGTGGTATGTGCAGCTTTGGGGTGAGAGTTTGGGAAAAAAACAGCTTCATAGTAGCTTCAATGTCGGGCTTACTCCTGTTGGTATTATCGGACCAAAAGACCAGCACTCGTTTTTGCAACTCATAGTTGATGGCTTGAGAGACAAGAGTGTAACGATAGTGAAGATAGGGGATTTTAGCTACGACATTGTGATACCACATGTAAAGCTTGAGGGTCTTGAGGGGATGGATAGTATCAATGGACTCTCTTTTAACTCGCTTATAAACCTTCAAGCAGATGCGGTTACGGAGTCTTTGGTGCAAAAGGGAGATATCCCAGTGGATGTTATAGAGCTTGATTCTATAGATGAGAATAGCCTTGGGAAGTTTGTCTTTTACTATGAACTACTGACCTCTTTGGTTGCCAATATGATAGGAGTAGATGCTTATGGACAGCCAGGAGTTGAGCAGGGCAAAGCCATACTAAAGAAAAAATTACAAAATAGAGGATTGTTATGAAAAGTATCAAAAAGTGCTTGTTTCCAGCTGCTGGGTATGGAACGAGATTTTTGCCAGCCACAAAGTCGATGCCAAAAGAGATGTTGCCTATAATGACTAAACCGCTCATACAATACGGAGTTGAAGAGGCACTAAAAGCTGGATGTGAGACTATGGCTATCGTAACAGGGCGAGGGAAAAGGGCTATAGAAGATCATTTTGATATAAGCTATGAGCTAGAGCATCAGATAAAAGGGAGCTCAAAAGAGCACTACTTAACTGAGATAAGAGCTGTTATAGAGAGTTGTACTTTTACATATACAAGGCAGATTGAGATGAAGGGCTTGGGGCATGCAATACTCACTGGTAGGTCTTTGATAGGAGATGAGCCATTTGCTGTGATTTTGGCAGATGATTTGTGTACATGTAGAGACGATGGAGTGCTTTCTCAGATGATAGAGATTTATGAGAAGTATGCTTGTTGTGTAGTTGCTATAGAAGAGATTTCAAGAGAGGACACAAGCAAGTACGGGGTTATAGCAGGGCATTTGGTAGATGGGAGCAGTGATACTTATAGAGTTGAAACTATGGTAGAAAAACCAGATCCAAAAGATGCTCCAAGCAATCTAGCAATTATAGGACGATATATCTTGACAGCAGATATATTTGACATCATAGAGCAGACCAAGCCTGGCAAGGGCGGAGAGATACAGATAACAGATGCACTTTTAGAGATGGCTAAGCAGGGAAAAGTGATAGCCTATAAGTTTAAGGGCAAGAGGTTTGATTGTGGCTCGGTTGATGGGTTTGTTGAGGCTACGAATTATTATCATGAAAAGAGGATAGTAGGATGATAAAAATTCTAGGCGATAGTCTAAGCTTTAGTGCGAGGAATTTTTGCTAGGCTGTGCTCAGTAAAAAGGAGACAGTTAGATGAAAATCAGTGTTATAGGGACGGGATATG
>CAYOWG010000137.1:0-3134 GCA_964407605.1 uncultured Sulfurospirillum sp.
CCTTTAATTCGAACAAGTCCGAGTTAAATTCCTCGCGACTAAAGCACGAAGTAGTTACTTCTGTATATTTCATTTTACATCCTTTGTTTTTGGGTATCCAAGAGCCTTGATAGCTTTTTGAATCTCTGGTAGCACGCTCTCGTCTTCTATAGTCGAAGGCATATTCCACTCTTTTCCATCTGCCATACTTCTCATCGTCCCTCTTAGTATCTTTCCGCTTCTTGTTTTTGGAAGTCTATCAACTACCGTAGCGATTCTAAAACTAGCAACTGCTCCAATCTGGTCACGAACAAGCTGTACAACACCATCTATCAGTGATTGTGGGTCTCTCTCAATCCCCTCTTTAAGTACAATAAAACCCATAGGAACTTCACCCTTAAGAGCATCATCAACACCTATAACAGCACACTCAGCAACATCTGGATGTTTTGCTACTACTTCTTCCATCTCTCCTGTTGAGAGGCGATGACCAGCAACATTGATAACACCATCCATGCGACCCATAACCCAAACATAACCATCTTTGTCTATATAGCCAGAGTCTCCTGTGAGATAGTATCCGTCATAAAACTTTAGATATGAGCTTTTGTATCTTGCATCGTCATTCCATATACCCATCAAGCAGCTTGGTGGAAGAGGGAGTTTTAAGACAAGATTGCCTAGTTTTCCAGCCTTGCACTCTTTTCCATCAGCATCTAAGACTTTCAGATTAAATCCTGGCATCGCTTTTGTTGGGCTTCCTGCTTTTACTTTCATAGGATCTAATCCAAGAGGATTTGCAGCTATTGCCCAGCCAGTTTCTGTTTGCCACCAGTGGTCTATAACTTCTTTGCCAGTCACTTTTTGAGTCCACTCAAGAGTAGGCGAGTCGCACCTCTCTCCAGCCATAAATATATTTCTAAGGTTACTTAAGTCGTACTTTTTAACCCACTCTCCTTCTGGATCTTCTTTTCGTATCGCCCTAAAAGCAGTTGGAGCTGAAAATAGTATATTGACCTTGTACTCTTCACAAACCCTCCAAAATGCTCCAGGATTTGGAGTTCTTACAGGTTTTCCTTCATAGACTACAGTCGTACATCCATTCATAAGTGGGGCATAGACTATATATGAGTGTCCAACAACCCAACCAACATCACTAGCAGCCCAAAAAACATCTCCTGGCTTTGCATTGTAGATGTTGTCCATCGACCATTTCATAGCAACCGAATGTCCGCCGTTGCTTCTTATGACACCTTTTGGTTTGCCAGTTGTTCCTGAAGTATAGAGGATATAAAGAGGGTCGATAGCATCAACAGGAACACAATCAACAGGGTCTGTTTTGGCTTCTTCCTCAGCCCAATCAACATCTCTCCAAGGAAGCATACTAGCTCTCTTCTCGGGTCTTTGGTAGATAAAGCAAGTTGTTGGTTTATGGCTTGAAATTTTGATAGCTTCATCAAGAAGTGGCTTATAGTGGATAACACGGCTGACTTCTATACCACAACTCGCACTCATAATAACTCTAGGCTTAGCATCTTCAATCCTAGTTGCAAGCTCATTGGCTGCAAATCCACCAAAAACAACAGAGTGTATAGCCCCTATCCTCGCACAAGCCAACATAGCGATAACAGCTTCAGGAATCATAGGCATATAGATGATGACTCGATCACCCTTGACAACACCTTTGTTTACAAGCATACCAGCAGTTTTTGCGACACGGTCACGAAGCTCTCGATAAGAGTAAGTTTTTTTAGTATCAGTTACAGGAGAGTCGTATATGATAGCAGTTTGTTCGCCTCTACCATGATCTACATGTAAATCTACAGCATTGTAGCAGGTGTTCATACAGCCACCGACAAACCATCTATAGTGTCCATCAACTACATCTAAAACTTTGTCCCACTTGTGGTACCAGTGAACCTTTGTTGCTGCCTCTGCCCAAAACTTTTCAGGGTTTTTTATAGACTCCTGATATACTTTATCGTAAATTGCACTCATGTTATCTCCTTCATATATTATGCTAATATTATACTATTTTATGTAAAATATATTTGGTACTAAAATGAAATTTTGATTACAATTTTTGTACAATTTGTTTTTTTTGTACAATTTTTGTACAATACAACTATGAAAACCATAGATAAGATAAATGAGATTTATAAACGCTCAGAACTAAGCATCTCAAAATTTGCTTCAATCATAGGAAAAGACAGAAGAACTGTCACTTCTTGGATAGATGGAGCAGTAGAAAAAGAGCCAAGCAGTGAGGTCCTAGAAAAAATATCAAGCTTTTTTAGATACCCAGAACAGGTCTGGGAAGATGAGTGCGATAATGAGGAATTTTTAGAGCTGATTTCAAAGATTCCTAAAGAAGAAGTTAAGATTATCGATGAGGGGTATTTGGGTGGTCTTAAGTATATCTTGAAACATGAAGATAAGGGTCGTTTTGTAATCCACCCTCAGTTTCCAGGACCCATGTACAGGGATACAACCGTACCAAGAGTATATCGAACAAAAAGTAGTTCAGAGATAGAAAGCTTCAAAAAAGAGCGAACTTCAAAGATGCTTTTATATTCGTTTGAGACAACAGAGTGGTATAGTATAAGCTCGCTTTTGAATTTCTGTTTTTCGCAGATAGGCAACTTTTACACCAAAGAGCAAAAAGTCCAGATACTTCAGCTTATGTACGACAATTTTCATGAAAATTACAACAAACGACTCTACCTTTTTGACTCCTACTCAAGAAAGATTTATGGACTTGACACTGCCTATACTTCAATCAACATCAAAAGCGGAGTGATGTTTTTCAAAGCCCCACTAGAGTCAGTTTTCATAGAAGTAAAAAACAAAAAACTCATAGAGAGAATTCACAGACACTTTACTTTCAAAAGCGAAGCCCCTATACATGTAAGCCCAAATGATGCAACTTTGATACTAAAAATACTAAAAAATATAGTAGAATTAGACCAAGGTTTGTGCGAGGCTTACGAAGAGATAAACAAACAAACACCTTATGGCGGAGTGTTTAAAAACAACATCAGCATCTCAATACAAGATAGACTCTCGCCTCCAAGGTGAAACTATTGCTAGCTACATCAATCTAAGTTTAAGGAACACATTTTATTTTAAGGATTATAGAGTATTTTTAAAAAGAA
>CAYOWG010000138.1:0-3078 GCA_964407605.1 uncultured Sulfurospirillum sp.
GCTATAAAATGTGATATAATTGTAAGAAGTTTAAAGGAGAAAAAATGCTTATCAAGTTAAATGACAGAGTTTATCTAAATAGAGATAGAATCACGAGAGTAAAGATTGATGAGGTTCAAGATGGGATTAGAATTCGTTTCTATGAGGGTTCAGTGCAGGTTGCAAAATCTCATAAGTTTTCTAAAGTAGAAGATACTCTATACAGTGGATTGATGATAACCTAAAATAGACGGAGAAGATATGAAGATAGATTGTAGAGACTTGGCTTGTCCAGAGCCTGTGATAAATACGAAAAAATCAGTAAAGCTTTTAGAAGACAATGGCACACTAGAGGTGCTAGTAAACTCAAATGCTTCAAAAGAAAATGTCATAAGATTTGCTAAAAATGAAGGCTTACATGTAAGCGATGAGATTACTGAGGACGGCTCTATAAAGATAACTATTGTAAAAGGGTTTGTTTGTGAGACTACAACATCCAAAAGTGGAGAGTTTTTAAATAAAGTATTATTTATAAAAGATGATAAAGTTGGAGACAACGAACTTGGAGCCATGCTTATAGTGGGCTTTTTAAAGACTATATTAGAGCTTCCAGAACTTCCTAAAACAGTGCTTTGTGTGAATAGGGCTGTATTTTTAACGACACAAAATTCTGATGCTGTTGAAGTTTTAAAAGAGTTAGAAAGCAGAGGGGTTGAGATATATTCTTGTGGGATATGTTTGGATTTTTATAAGATAGGCGATGAGCTTAAAGTTGGCAAAGTGGGGAATGCTTATGCCACTGTTGAAGCTCTATTGAATTCAGAAGGAACTATAACTTTATGATGAGAGATACAGAAGCTAGGCTTGCTCAGTAAAAAGGAGACAATAAAATGGATAATAAGTATAGATTAACAAAGTATGTAAAAGCCGCAGGCTGAGCTGCTAAGATGGCTCCGGGGGAGCTTACAAAAGTGATTAGCAAGCTTACATGTAAAGATGAAAATCTTCTTGTTGGGATTGAGAGTAGCGATGATGCGAGTGTTTATAAGATAGATGAAACAAAGGCTCTAGTGCAGACTGTGGACTATATAACACCTGTTGTGGATGACCCTTACATGTACGGACAAATCGCGGCTGCAAACTCTCTTAGTGATGTTTTTGCTATGGGTGCGGAAGTTGCCACTGCTCTAAATGTGGTTGGTTTTGATGGATGCAATCACCCAAAAGAGGTTTTAGGCGAGATTTTGCAAGGTGGGCTTAGTAAGGTAAAAGAGTGTGGTGGGCTTATCGTCGGAGGTCACACCATAGAAGCTCCTGAGATGACTTATGGACTTAGTGTTTGTGGTTTTGTGCATCCCCAGCGGATATACAAAAACAATACTCCTAGAGTTGGAGATGTTTTGATTCTTACAAAGCCAATTGGTATGGGTGTTTTAACGACTGCCATCAAGGCTGATATGCTTAAAGACAAGGCAGTAGAAAAAGTAGCTGATATATTAGCTCAGCTTAACCATAAAGCCTCTATCGTTATGCGCGAGTTTGATGTGAGTGCTTGTACGGATATAACTGGTTTTGGTCTTGCTGGACATGCTTATGAGATGAGTAGCGGCAGAGTTACTTTGGAGTTTGATTTTGATGCAATTCCTATCGTAGAAGAGGCGATAGAGCTTGCTAAGATGGGGATTATCCCTGGAGGAACGCATAAAAATAGAGAGTATATATCTTTACATGTAGAGGCAAAAAAAGTACATGAAAACGAGATATTTTTCTACGATGCACAGACCTCTGGCGGACTTTTGATAGCAGTGAGTCAAGCTCATGCACCTAGACTTTTGAAAAGGCTAAAGAATATAGGTTATGAATATAGCTCTATAGTCGCCAATGTAAAAAACTTTACTAGCAAAAACTTGTCTATTTAGCATATCTTGTTAGTAAAAATGCCATAGGGATACAACCTAGAGCTACGATATTGCATACTATATATGTTACATGTAAACCAAATCCATCCCCTAAAAGCCCAACTACAAATACGATACTAGCACTTACGCCAAAGGTTATGGACATGTATATACTATTCATAAAAGTAGGCATATGAGAGCTTGTGCTTTGCACTATCGCCATAAGGACAGGACCAGTTGCAAAGAGAAATATTGCTATGAGCGGTAGAAGAAAAACCGTATCAAAGAGAAGAAAAAGTGCCATACTTATAACCATGCCAAAGCTAGCTATAACAAGAGTAAGCTTTTGTCCTATTTTGTCTGATATGTTACCTGATGCTAGTGTTCCAAGTATCCCAAAAAACTGCAATACAGAAAGAGATATACCCGCATACCAAAGTGATTCCCCTTGACCTACAAGATAGACTGGAAGATAAAGAGTAAGAGCACTTTTCATACCAGCTTGAAAGAGTAGAAAAGCAGCTAAAACTATGAAAAAAACTTTGTATGTTTTTAGAAGTTTTTTTGTATCGCCTTTTTCATTTTGTTTTCTTACTGGTCTGTTTGTATCAAAATCTTTTAGTTTTATATAAAGAATGATAGAAGCAACTATACCCAAAGGCATGAGCTTATAGATGCCTTCAAGTCCCCACAAAGAAGCAACAGCAGTTACGATGAGTGGTCCTAGAGTTCTCGCTGCCTCGCCACCAACCATAAAAAAGCTCATACCAGCTCCAACTCTGTCTTCGCTTGACTCTTTTATCATCGTAGGGGAGGGCACATGAAACAAAGCCGCACTAATGCCTGCAACAAAAATCAAAATCAAGAGCATAGAGTAAGAGTTTGCAAATCCAATCAGACTCATGGCTATGGCTGTAGTGGCAGGCGTGAGAATAACAAAATATTTAAGCCTAGTTTTTTCAGCAAGTAATCCCAAGAAGGGGTTGAGTAAAAAAGGAATACGACGAGCGATATCCAAAAAAGCAGTCATAAAAAGACTCATGCCGAGTTTTTCAATCAAAAGAGGTAAAAGAGGGGCTAGAAAAGAAGAGTATATATCATGCATAAAGTGAGCAATTGATATTGTATAAACTTTATCTTTTTTAAATTGGCTGTTTTGCATTGTATGATTATATCTAAGGAGTCTTTATGTCTTATAAAA
>CAYOWG010000139.1:0-3070 GCA_964407605.1 uncultured Sulfurospirillum sp.
CCGCCACCCACAAGCAGTGCCAACATGTTAACATCTCTGCTCCAAAGCACGAGATTGACTATCAATCCAACAGGAACTAAAGCGTTATTCATGATAGCAAGCATACCAGCGTCTGTACTACAAGCTCCCTTGTTCCACAAAAAGTAACCCAAACCAGATGCCACAACACCAAGCCACAAAAGAACTCCCCACTGCATTGGTGTTGGGTAGATTTTTTCAAAATTTCCAAAAATTGCAAATGCCACAACCGAAACAATCAAAGCTCCAAAGTGAAAGTATCCAAACACAGAACTCTGTGGGATATCTTGCATTTTTTCTTGTTGCATTAGTGATTTATAGCTTACTTGCCCTAGTGCAAAACAGATGTTTGCTCCTTGGACCAATAAAAACCCCAACATAAAGCCACTATTTACACCATTATATCTTATAACAAATGCTCCAAGCACTGCGAGTGATGCACTAACAAGATAAAGTGGGGTAAATCTTTTTTGCAAAGCGTCATAGATAAGAGTTATATAAATCGGTGTGAAAATCGTAAAGAGTATAACCTCAGGAACACTTAAAAATAAAAATGAGTTATAGAAAAACAGATACATAAAGCCGATTTGAACAACGCCAATACCCATAATCTTGAGTTTTAGACTATTTTTGATGCCCTTAAAGTTTGTAAACGGTATAAATACCAAAGAAGCAAGAGCAACTCTAATAAGAACAGCAAAATAACTATCAACTTTTCCAGCTAAAAACTCCCCGATAAGGGAAAACGAGAACGCCCATATAATTGTTACTAGTATCAGATATTTCATATTGCAAGAGACCTTTTTTCTTGCATTTTAACATTATTTAGATAAATCTAGTCATAAACATCATCCATATCCAAGTCATCAATTTCTAGTGCTTTTATATGTTCTAAAGAGTCTTCGTTTATCTTGGTATGGTTAAAGTCATAACTATAACTATCATAAAAAACTTGCTCTTTTGCATAGAGTTGCTCTTTTGCTATCGACCTCTCTATCGCCTCTTTTGTCCTTTGAGCCCTCTCTTCATCTATGTTTGATGCAAAAGAATATGAGGCTAGCAAGACTATAAAAAACAGAATAATTTTCATACAATTCTCCATGTATTATAAAAAATAAGAATTATTATATCATTAAACTATCTCTTATCTCTTGAGTTAGGTCATATACCTCTCTTTTTTTGATTTTTTTATCTTCGCTATCTCCACCAATATAAAGCCATCTATGCAGTTAGAAAAATCTGAATCTACATTGAAGCCATGAAAAGTAAGTCCGCCATCTTCACAAAAATCCCCATACTGCTTATATAGAGTTGGTATAGAAGTGTCGATTGATTTTAGACTATTTTTTAAGACTTTCAAATCTTTTTTGTAGTTATGGTTTGCTGTCATGCTTAAAAGTTCGCCGTTTTTATAATAATACTCGAAACTATTTCTTGCTTTTACTATCTTGAAATCCGCTTCAAAATAGTTACTATAAAAATCAACAATCAAGTCATGAGCTATCGGGGAAAGAGATGCACTTAGACTAACTGCTCCATACATGTATTTGATTTGTGGATTTGCTTTTAGATACGCTCCTATACCAAACCAAAGGTAGTCTAAGGCTCTGCTTCCCCAATATCTGGGCTGCACAAAACTCCTGCCTAGCTCTATGGAGTTTTCCAAGTAAGGCTCAAAACTCTTTTTAAACTTAAAAAGCCTATTTACATAAAATCCTTCAAATCCGTACTCTTCTAAGACTGATTTTCCATCTGCAATCCTATAAGCCCCAACTATCTCAAGCTCATCCTCGTCCCATAAAACGATATGTTTGTAGTATTTATCATACTTGTCTATATCTCGTTTTTTGTTGACACCCTCATCAACTTTACGAAAGCTTAGCTCTCTTAGTCTTCCTATCTCTTTTAAAACTGCTGAGTCAGATTGATAAGTATATAGATAAATAAGCTTTTTATCACCTGTTTCGCCTAGTAGCTTTGAGCTCTTTAGCTCTTTTTTATTAACTGTTTATTCTCGCTTATTGCGATTGCATTTTGTGTCTTAAAAAATAATTTTTTTCCTTTTTTTAGTCCATAAAGATGTTTTTTATACAGCTTTACTAGGTCATCTCTGCTTGTCCCTTCTTGAGATATATCTTTGTTCGATATAAGTTTTCCTATCTTGATAGATATATTTTTATCTTGCTTATTAAACATCTCATTCGAAAGCAATATTGTAGAGAAAGTCTTATTTAAGATAGAGATAGTATAAAATGTTTTAGAGTTTTTTGCATCAACAAGCATAGGCAGTATAGGACTATTAGTCTTTTGAGCAAACTTCAAAAATCCTTTTTGCCACTGCCCATCTCGTATCCCATAGGGAGAAACACGGCTAACCTCACCTGCTGGAAAGATGATAACAGCCTCTTCGTTATTTAGTGCCTCATAGACTCTTTGTATGCTGATTTTTGATTGTGATTGTTTAAAATTATTGATTTTTATAAACAGTGAATCCAAAGCTTCAATGCCAGCAAGAAAGTCATTTGTTACAATCTTGACATCTTTTCTAACGATAGAAACAAGCTTCAGTAAACAAAGAGCATCAAGAGCCCCTAAAGGATGATTTGCGATTATGACAACCCTTCCTGTTGAGGGGATATTTTCTATATCATTACTGCAATATGAAAAATCAAATGCAAAAAAGTCCAAAACAGCTTCAACAAACTCAAATCCTTCAAGGTGGGAGTGTTGAGTCAAAAACTCATTTATCTTATCTTCATGTATAATCTTCTGGGCTATTTTAAACAACGACTCTTTAAGCATAGGACTTCTGTTTTTCAAAGTTGGAAATTTAGCTATTATCTCTCGTTTTACATCTACCATGATAAGCCTCTTATATTTTTATGAGTTTAGCAATAATTTGTTACAGATTGATTACTTTGATATAAACCAAAAATTCCCCATATAGTTACAGACTATTGGGGTGGAGCTATCATGGACAAAGGAAGTTACCGAAGCAAAAGCGATAGTGATATATATGTACTAGGTGACTGCATGAGCTACACTTTTCCAA
>CAYOWG010000140.1:0-3059 GCA_964407605.1 uncultured Sulfurospirillum sp.
TTATATTATGAAAGATATAATGCTTAGTACTTTAGGAGTTTATATGGTTTTAGTTTCAATATTGGGCGATTTTCACTCTTCTATCCTTCCTATTTTGTTTAATTTTAAAGATAAGATAACTAGACATATCTTGGTATATGATGACTTTAAAAGAGATGTAAAAAGAGCAAGAGAGATAAAGCAAGGCCTTGTAGCTTTTAAGAAAGAATATAATTATACATTTAAATCTGATGAGTACATTGTGGACGAAGATTCAAAAGAAGCATTAGAGTCATGCGCTAAATTTATAATTGCTAAATCTAAAAAACCTCACAATATATATATAAATACAACAGATGGCTTCTCAACACTTACAACTTTATTGCACTCTTTATTGTATAGTAAAGGGGTAAATTTTATAGCATACGATATGTTTGACAATGAGTTCAATGTATTGAATTTAAATGGTATAACAAAAAATAGAATAGAAAATAACTTAAATATAGGTGATCATTTTATGCTTAAGGGGTACAAGACTAGAAAAAAAGATTTAAGAAATTTAAAAGATTTTGCTAATACTCATGAGCTGGCAATAAGGCAAATTTTTGAAAGACATCATGACATGTACAGCAATTTTTTAAGTCTTAGCTATGATGAATGTGCAGATGTAAAAAGCATACCAGAGAGCATGAGTAAATTAAAAAGTATATTTATAAAACTAGGATTAGGTAAATGTAGAAAGAATGATTCACTTTTAACAGGTGGATTATTTGAATTATATATCTATAACATAGTGAAAGATTTGGATTATGATGATATTGATATAGGCTTAGTTGTTGAGAAAATATATGATGGTGTTATTGTTACTAATGAGTTTGATATATTGATTATGAAAGACAATCATCTTCATATGATAGAATGTAAGTTTAAGAATCACCTAGATAAAGAGGCTCTAGTTTATAAGTATATAGCTTTATCAAATATTATAGATGAGGATGGCGCTATGATAATAGTAACAAAAAACAGAGGTACTAACAAAAGTAAAAACATCTCCCCTGTGGAAAAGAGAGGAAGATTAAGTAATATAACTTTTTTGCATAGTGTTCATAAAGACCCCAATAATTTTAGAAATCAAGTTCAACACTTGTTTGGACTGTATTGATATGATTTTTTTACTAGGTGCCTATGATCTTGAAATGAAAACTATTCAGAATATCTTAGATTGTAAAAACATAAAGTACTTTAATAAACAACTCTCTTGGGGTGCAAAACTGAGTGCCTATGAAAATGAACTGAACGACGAAAATATGTTTTATGCAATAGAGCTAGAAGAAGATATCAAGCCACCCAAAAACTACCATAGCATAGAACACCATAATGATAAAAACAATCAAAAATCTTCACTCGAACAAGTAGCGGATATATTGGGTATAACACTTACTCGCTATCAACAACTAGTTGCTCTTAATGATAGTCGATATATAGATGGTATGCGTTCAATATGTGCAACAAACGAAGAGATAGAGTATATTCGTTCCCTAGATAGAAAGATGCAAGGAGTTACACAAGAAGATGAGTTTTTGGCTCAAAAGTCTATTAGTAACAGTAATGGGCTTAATATCATCTTTTCTTTTACCAATAAATTTAGTGCTATAAGCGATAAAATCTATAAAGATTTTGAGAACTATATTATCTACAATGAAAACTCTTTAATTTTTTATGGTTATGAGATTAAGGAATTACTCTCTTTTTTAGAGTCTCAGAATATAAAAAAAGAGCACTGCTATTATGGTGGTGGTGAGTTTGGGTTTTTGGGTATAAAAAAAGATATTTTATCTTCACAAAAGATTAAAACAGTTATAGAAGAATTTCAAGAATATAATCAAAAAGATGAGATAATCTCACATCATACTTTTATGTTTCCTTTTATCTTTTCAATTAGAGATAAAGAAAAACTTACAGAAAATTGGGAATTTCAAAAATACGATAAGAAACAACACTACAACGAAGAGGCTTACTTTCACTCCTTTTTTAAAGATAGTATGTTTACTCAAAAAGAAACAGACAACTCATCTTTTTATCAAAATAAAAAGTTTACAAACAAACCCTTCTTTCTAACTACTTCCAAAAAATATGAACTCACTATGAAGAGAGTAACACTTAAAGTTTTTTCAACTGGAGTGGCTATTTTATGTTTAGATATAGAAAATAAAAAATATGCAGATATTAAAAGTATTTTAGAGATTAATGAGTTTACAAGAAGACTTTATCCTGAGTATCTTGATGCTCAAAATAACTGCACTCTTACTCCTAGATGTGTTGAGTTTGATAAAGAAACCGAGAATTTCACAAGAAGAGATAAAGAGATAAAAATCTCAGAAGTTATAAAACATATACTTGATACTTCACTAGATATAAACAATAAAGAAGTTATTCGCCCCGCTGTTGATGATAGAATGTTTGTTATGAGCTTTTATAAAAACAAAAAGTTCTCAAATGCACTCAAAGGAAACTATGAGACAAATGATAAATGGTATGAGTATGTTTTTGTAGATAGTGATGGTAAGACAGTTCAAAACCTAGAGATGCAAAAAGAGTTAACAAAAAAAGCTAGTTATGCAAGGTGGCAAGACTATGGCACCATGTATGGGGTTAGTAAATACTCTTTTGTTTGTGTGTCAGACAGTGACTTTGTATTAGCACATATGAAGACAGTGTATTTTGAGATGTTTAACCTTCTTTTGATGCTCAGGGCGACTATTTTAAAATTTTCTACAGAGGTTAGTGATACTGCAAATGAGATAGAAAATAAAAACATAGCAAAAGATGTAAATGAACTTTATAAGCGCTATATAAAATTTGTAAACAACTTCTACTTTAGAGAGATTACAGCTAAAGACCAAGGTTTAGAATTATATGAAAAAGCTATTGGAATTCTTAACATTGAAAGAGATATAAAAGACCTTGATGCTGAGATAGAAGAGCTTCATAAGTTTGTGGAGATTCAAACGCAAAATGAAACAGCAAGCAAAATGAACTTCATAACATGGATAGGTGGAATCTTGTTGCCAGCAAGCGTT
>CAYOWG010000141.1:0-3027 GCA_964407605.1 uncultured Sulfurospirillum sp.
TACATGTAAAGGTGTATTATATCGAATATTTATATTTTTCTTGTATAATACCGCCATGATAGATTTAAAAAACAGAATGACCAATAAAGAAGCACTTGATTTGATACAAAATGCGGACTTGCATGAGCTTGGACGCAAGGCTAGTGAGAAAAAGTTAGAGCTTCATCCTCAAAAGATAACTACTTTTGTGGTTGATAGAAACATAAACTATACTAATGTTTGCTGGGTTGATTGTAAGTTTTGTGCTTTTTATCGACATGCTAAAGAGGAAGATGCTTTCGTTTTGAGTTTTGAGCATATAGGTAGTAAGATTGAGGAGCTTATCGAGATTGGGGGGACGCAGATACTTTTTCAAGGTGGTGTTCATCCTAAGCTTAAGATTGAGTGGTATGAGGAGTTGGTGGAGTGGATTTCAAAAACTTATCCTAGCATCGATATACATGGCTTTTCAGCTATCGAGATAGACTATATCGCTAGAATCTCCAAGATAAGCTATAGTGAGGTTCTGAGTCGGCTTAAAGCAAAGGGGATGTTCTCGATTCCTGGAGCTGGGGCTGAGATACTTAGTGATAGAGTAAGGGATATCATCTCTCCAAAAAAGCTCAATGCAAAAAAGTGGATAGAAGTTCATAGACAAGCTCACTTAATTGGTATGAAATCTACTGCTACTATGATGTTTGGGACGGTTGAGACGGATGAGGAGATCATAAAGCATTGGGAGATGATACGAGATTTGCAAGATGAAACAGGCGGGTTTAGAGCCTATATTATGTGGAGTTTTCAGTCAGACCATACTAAGCTTATAAAAGAGATACCTGATATAAAAAAGCAGTCTCCAAATCGCTATCTAAGGCTTTTGGCAGTTAGTCGCTTGTATCTTGATAACTTTAAAAATATACAGAGCTCTTGGGTAACGCAAGGCAGCTATGTGGGGCAGTTGGCTTTGAAGTTTGGAGCCAATGACCTAGGAAGCACTATGATGGAGGAGAATGTTGTATCAGCAGCAGGTGTTACAAATAAGATGAACCAAGAAGAGATGATAAAGCTTATAAAAGATATAGATGAGTATCCTGCTAAAAGAGATACAGCCTACAATATACTAGAGAGGTTTTAAGATGAAATGGTTAGTTATAATAATGATATTTTTGCAAGGAGCATTAGTGAGCGGAACAGTTGAAAAAGTAGAGATTAACGGTGTTGAAGTCTCTTTTATACATGAACAAAACAATGCATTACCTATAGTCTCACTACAGTTAGTGATAAAAAATGCAGGTAGTTTATATGATGGCAACAAGGCAGGATTGGTGAGGTTTACTTCTAGAATGCTAGGCGAGGGAAGTAAGAGCAAGGGCGCTATGAAGTTTGCACAGGAGCTTGAGAGTAGGGCTATAAGCCTCAATGTTCGTAGTGGAACTGAGACTTTTGTGTTTGAACTCGCTTCTTTAAAAGAGCAGTATGGGTTTGGTATGAAGATGCTAAAAGAGCTTTTGAGTGAACCAAACTTTACTCAAGAGAGCTTTGAGAAGATAAAGCATCTTACTTTGGGTGGTATTTCGTCAAGAAAGAGTGATTTTGACTATGTTGCGAATCTAAATCTAAGAGCGATGATTTTTAAAGATACACCGCTAGGAAAGCCATTTGATGGGACTAAAGAGAGCATAGAGGAGTTGAGGCTTGAAGATATAAAAGAGTTTTATAACTCATATATCGATTTGTCCAATATGCTAGTGGTTGTGGGTGGAGATATCTCTGCTGATGAGGTCAAGTCATCTTTGAAAAAGCTTTTAAAAGATATGAGAGTTGGTAAAAAAAGAGAGTTAGGGTATTTTGAAGTAAGTAAAAAAACTAGCACTAAAAAAGAGGTAAAAGATACTCAACAAGCGTATATATATTTTGGAGCTCCTTATCATCTAAAAAGCAGCGACAAAGATATATACAAGGCTAAAGTAGCCGGATTTATACTAGGAGAGAGTGGTTTTGGAAGTCGTTTGATGGAGGAGATAAGAGTTAAAAGAGGACTTGCTTATAGTGCTTATGCTCGTATGAGTATCAACCGTTCTCACTCGTACTTTACAGGGCATCTTCAGACTAAAAACGAAAACTTAGAAGAGGCGAAGAGTGTAGTTATCTCTGAGATAAAGAAGTTTGTAAAAAAAGGTGTAACTCAAAAGGAGCTTGACCAAGCAAAGAGGTTTTTGCTTGGAAGTGAGCCTTTGAGAAATGAGACACTTTCTCAAAGGCTTAGTCGTGCTTTTACTGAGTATTATCGTGGGTTTGAGCTTGGGCATTCAAAGCGACAGCTTGAGCTTATCGAAGCTCTTAGTTTGAAAGATTTAAACAAGTTCATAAAAGAGCATGATGAGATAAACAAGCTCTCTTTTTCTATTGTTTATGATGGTAAATAGCAAAGATAGCGAAAAACTAAAAAAACTTGGGGTGAGTAGTCTGCTTGATTTGGCGCTGCTTATCCCAAAATCTCATGAGAGTACCTATATAAACAAAACCCCCCAAATCGATAAAATCAACACTATACTTGTAAAAGTAATCCGTTCAAATCTTTCAAAGGTTTTGAGCTTGAAGCTTTTTTGTAAGACTTGGGATGAAGAGATAAATGGCGTAGTTTTCAATCCAAGAGCCTATCATAGAAGGATTTTTAGGATTGGAGAGAGCTTATATGTAAGAGGTAAGATAGAGTGGCAAGCTGGCAAACTCTCTATAATCCAGCCGATGGTTGTGAGCGAGATAAATACGATAATCCCCAAGTATAAGACAGCTTTACAAAACAGAACGATGATAGCTTTGGTGCAGAAGTATCTTACATGTAAAGGCTTAGTAGAGGAGGGTTTGAGCGAAAAAGAGGCTAGTGTGGTTTTGGAGCTTCATGCGAGTAAGGCTTTAGACGATGACTCACTAAAAGTTTTGAGTTTTATCGAGATATACAACTATATAAGAACTCTTAGTAAAAAGAAGATAGATTTTAAGGCGAAAAGCAAGCTTAGTTCAGATGAGAGTGATTTTGTGAAATCA
>CAYOWG010000142.1:0-3014 GCA_964407605.1 uncultured Sulfurospirillum sp.
TCTATGATGTGATAATACGACGGAACACTTATCTTACTGTACGGTTCTATAACAGCTGTTTTTGATAACTCTTCATCTATGACTTTTGTAACAACTCCCACTCTAACTCCCCCAAAAAAGATATTGTCAAGTCCACTTGTAACAACTTCATCGCCTATTTTTGGGTCAAGCCATAGCGGTATGTACTTTACAAGTACCTCTTTTCTCTTACCCATAACAACACCAGGAATCTTATCTTCGCCTATAAAAACAGAAAATATAGACTTAGGATCTCCAATCAAAAGTGCCATTGGGTTTCCATCTTTTTCTACTACGATTCCTGCAGAAGTTCTGTTATTTAAAAGCCCGTAGATACGAGAAGAGTTAAAATCATCATACTCTATCCAGACTTTATAAAAGTCGTTCAGATTTGCATAGGCGATTGAGCGAACTAGTTGCACTTTTGGCTCATACTCCTTCACTTCATTGACCTTCAACAAATCATTTAGTTTTGTTGCAAATGCACTCAAAACTTCTGATGAATTTCTTAGGTTTATATTCTCTTCTCTTAGTTCTCTTATCTCTTGTTTTTGAGAAAAATGCTCACTCACACTCATCTCAATGGACTCTTTTATATCCAAATAGCTAGAGATTGCAGAGTTAGCTGTTTTTATAAAAACTCCTCTTGCTTCTCCACCATACTTCAAAGATACTGCGACAAATATAACTACAAAAAATATAAATTTTAATTTACTCATTTGATAGTTGTTGTAGCAATCCTATCTCTTCAAGTGCTTTTCCTGTACCCTTAGCAACTGCTAAAAGTGGCTCATCTGCAACAAATACAGGAAGCTTTACAATATCTGAAAGATACTTATCAATCCCTCTTAGCAAAGCTCCTCCACCAGTTAGAACAACTCCATTTTCAACAATATCACCAGCCAAATCAGGAGGCATAACCTCAAGAACATCTTTAAGAGCCTCTGCTACCTCTCTTAATGGTTCTTTTATAGAGTCTCTTACATCTTCGCTAGTTAGCTCAACCCTACTTAGTAGTCCACTAACTTGGTCACGACCCTTTACCATCATGACTAGTGGCTCATCTAAAACGATCGCAGTTCCTATCTCTATCTTAATCTCTTCGCCAGTTCTCTCTCCTATAAGCAAGTTGTATTTTTTCTTAACATACTCAACGATAGCCAAATCAATCTTATCTCCAGCCGTTCTAATTGACTTTGAAATCACAAGCCCACCAAGTGAAACAACACCAATCTCTGTTGTTCCTCCACCGATATCTAAAACCAAGCTACCCTTAGGATCTCTCACAGGAAGCCCAGCCCCAATAGCAGCTGCCATAGGCTCCTCAATCAAAAATACCTCTCTAGCTCCTGCACTCATAGCAGATTCCCTTACAGCTTTTCTCTCTACTTGAGTAAGTCCATAAGGCACACAAATAAGAATACGGGGTCTTAAAAAACTCTTTCTTTTGTGAGCAGTCTCTATAAAGTATCGTATCATTTTTTCAGTCATATCAAAGTCAGCAATCACACCATCTCTCATAGGGCGAACTGCCTCTATATTACCTGGGGTTTTACCAATCATATTTTTAGCCTCTTTGCCGACTGCTAAAATCTTGTGTCTACCATACTTATCTCTTCTAACTGCAACAACTGATGGCTCATTTATAATGATGCCTTTACCTCTTAGCAATACTACTGTATTTGCAGTTCCAAGATCTATACTCATGTCATTTGAGAAAAAACCTATTAAATTATCAAGAATCATTCGCTTCCCTTACCTATGCACTTTTTTTATTTTTTTTGATATAAAGAGGCTTCTCTTTATGTATAACCACACCTTCTGTTATCACAATTTCATAGCCATCAAGCTCAGGAAGCTCGTACATGATGTCTGCCATAATCTCTTCCATAATGCTTCTTAACCCCCTCGCTCCTGTTTTTCTTTTGATAGAAAGCTTTGCAACTTCTCTTAGAGCTTCAGTCTCAAAACTAAGCTCAACATTGTCAATAGCAAATAGTTTTTTATACTGTTTAAAGATTGCATTTTGAGGTTCAGTCAGAATTCTCACCATATCATCTTCGCTAATCTCTTCAAGAGTTGCAGTAACATGCAAACGACCAATCAGCTCAGGAATCAAACCATAATGAACCAAATCATCAGGCTCAATCTCTTCAAAAAGCTTCACATCATCACTCTTGGCTCGCTTGTCTTGGTCAAAACCAAGCACATTGCTACCAATTCTTCTTTTGATGATGTCCTCAAGCCCATCAAATGCCCCACCACAAATAAATAGTATATTGGTTGTATCAATCTGCAAAAAATCTTGATTTGGGTGCTTTCTTCCGCCTTTTGGTGGGATATTTACCACACTTCCTTCGATGATTTTTAAAAGAGCTTGTTGCACTCCCTCGCCACTCACATCTCTAGTGATTGAGCGGTTTTCACTCATACGAGCCACTTTATCAACCTCATCTATAAAAACGATGCCTTGCTCTGCTCTTTTCACATCGCCATCGGCTGCTTGAAGAAGTCTTGTTAGTATGTTCTCCACATCTTCGCCAACATAACCAGCCTCAGTCAAGCTAGTCGCATCACATATAGCGATAGGGATATTCAAGAACTTAGCCATAGTTTGAGCCATAAGCGTTTTTCCGCTTCCTGTTGGTCCAATCAAAAGGATATTTGATTTTGCTATCTCTGTATCGTCTTGTATATCAACTTGCTTGAAGATTCTTTTGTAGTGATTATAAACGCCAACAGAAAAAACTTTTTTCGCTCTGTCTTGACCTATCACAAACTTATCAAGCATAGATTTTAACTCTTTTGGAGTTAAGAGTTCTTGTTGTATAAGCTCTGTATTGTCTTTTTTATCTTCCTCTTTTACATCACCAAAAAATATCTTATTGGCTGAAGTTACACAATGTTCACATATAAAAACTTCTTCACCAGCTATCAGTCTTGTGTCATTGTTTTCACGCGAACCACAAAAGCTACATTCCTTCATTTTACTGTCC
>CAYOWG010000143.1:0-2911 GCA_964407605.1 uncultured Sulfurospirillum sp.
ACTAAGCTTTATCGCATGCTCTACTTTTGCATTAGAGGCTTTAAGCCCTTCGTTTACATGTAGAACTTTTTGCCAAGCATCTTTTCTCAGCACTTAGTAGCGAAAAAGCTAGAGCAAATAGAACCATTATCCTCACTAAATCATCTCATTTTTAGGCATATTTTCAACATATATTGATTGGCTTGGGAAGGCAAATTCAGCTCCATTGTCTTCGACTATCTTCATTATTTTTAGATTTATATCTTCCCTGACACCCAAGTAACTTGCCCATACAGTCGTCGTTGTAAAAAAGTAACAAAACAGACTAAGTGAGCTATCTTCAAACTTGTCAAAGTAAACCATGATAGTTTCTTGATGGACATCAGGATGGCTTTTTAGCATCTCTCTTAGCTCTTTTAGTATGTTTTCTAACTGAGCCGTATTGGTTGAGTAAGTAAGTCCTAGTCTCATTTTGATTCTTCTTTTGCCCATCTGCGACCAGTTTGTAATTGCAGAGTTTGCTATGACTGCGTTTGGAATACTCACTAGAGCTTGAGCAAAAGTCCTCACTCTAGTCGAGCGGATGCCTATACTGTCTATCGTCCCTTCGACATCAGGAGTCAAAATCCAATCCCCTTTTTCAAAAGGCTTATCGGCAAATATAACTAAAGAGCCAAAAAGATTTGCAGTCGTATCTTTAGCAGCGAGGGCAAAAGCCATACCGATAAGACCCAAAGATGCTACAAAAGCACTTACATTGATGCCCCAGCCATCGAGTATAGTCATAGCACCTATGACGATAATGATAACTTTTAGAAACTTAGAGATAAAGTTAGATATATCATCGCTCAGATTTTGATTTAGTTTTGAAGAGAATTTTTTAAAGATATATGAGAACTCATTGACCGCACGATAAAGTATCCAAAATATGATAAATGTTATAAGCGTCTTCTCGATACTAATAGCAATCAATTCAAAACTTTTTATATCTAGCCACTTTACTGCTAGATAAAAGCCAAGTGCGACAACTAAGAGCTTTAAGGGAGGCTCTATTATGTTCAGGAGTTTGTCATCAAGTGTTGTTTTGGTTTTTGCTACCATGACCTTTAAGCTTTTGATAACTACATTGCTCAGTTGTGTTTTTAAGAAAAATGCTATAAAAAGTATAGCGATGGATATAATTATGTTTATTACTTTTATATCAAACAGTGTATAGTCTAAGTATTCTTGCATTGTTAGCCTTTGAGAAAATATAAATGAATTTTAACACAATTTTCTATACAATAAGCCATAAGGAGATATTTTTGAGATATTTATTGCTATTTTTACTACTCGCCTCATCGCTTACCGCAAAAGATATAAGTGCCACATACAAAGTAACATTTGGTATATTTGGACAGATTGGACTAGCTCATACTGCTCTACATGTAGAAGAGAAAAGATATGAGATAAAAGTCCACGCAAAAACAACTGGTATGGCAAAGTTTTTAAGCGGACAAAGAGAAGAGTGGTATCTTAGCTCTGGCAAAGTAGATAAAGATGGGATTTTGATTCCTGATTTTTACCAAAAAACTGTGCAGAGATACTCTCATAAAGATGGCGAGCAGATACTAAAAAAAGATACAAAAAAGTATATATTTTCTCACGACACAAAAGGCTTACATGTAGAGCATACAAAACACAGAGGTGAGAGCGTGAGTTTTGAAACAAAAAAGGGAGAGTATTATGCTCCAAACGACCTGCTTTCTCTGTTTTTTAACTTCAAAAAAATGCTGCCTTCCCTAGAGATAACAAAGCCTTTAGAATTCTACGCAGTTGGAGCAAACAAAACAGATGGACGCATAGATATAAAACCTCTAAAAAAACCTCTACAAGCAAGAGAAGAGTTTGGCTGGAGTGAGGGCTATATGATGAGAGTTATAGTCAATGACGATATATTTGCAAGCGATAAAGGAGAGCTTCTTATAAACCTAAGAGAAGATGGGATTTGTACTCATGGGGTACTCAAAGATGTACTGTTTTTTGGAGATATAAAAGGAGAGATGATTGATTAAGTCTGTCAATATTGGAGTATGGTATATGCTTTTTGCTTCTTTTTGCTTTGCTATCATGGGTGCATTTGCAAAAGAGCTTAGTGCCGATATGGACTCCTTACAGGTCGTCTTTTTTAGAAACATCATCGGTGTTATCTTGTTGGCAGTTACATTTTACAAGCTACCGCTAAATCAGATAGGCGGCAGACCATTTTTACTCTTTTTTCGTGGATTTATGGGCTTTATGGCTTTAGTGGCATTTTTTTACAATATAGCTCATATATCTCTCGCAGATGCCATGACTTTTTCAAGAACTGCCCCTATGTTTGCAGCACTATTTGCCTTTTGGTTTTTAAAAGAGAGGATAGGAATCAGGGAGATATTTGCCCTAATTATCGGCTTTGTTGGCATCATATTTATCATGAAACCAGACGGCTTACAGCTTGACTTGACAGATTTACTAGGGCTTCTAAGCGGTATAGGAGCAGCTTTGGCATATACAAGTGTAAGAGAGCTAAAAAAGTTTTATGATACAAGAGTGATTGCTCTATCTTTTATGATTATAGGAACCATTGGACCTTTGATTTTTTTAATGCTAAACGATGTTATACATGTAGAGTTTTTAAAAGCAGATTTTATAATGCCAGATTTAAGAGCGTGGATATATATAGCAGGACTTGGCATCAGTGCAACAGTAGCCCAGATATACATGACAAAAGCTTATGGAGTTACAAAAGCAGGCATAGTTGGAGCAGTAAGCTACGCAAATATAGTCTTTTCTCTTGTTTTGGGACTTATGCTAGGAGATGCTTTTCCAGACTTGATAGGAACTTTTGGGATAATGCTAGTGATTGTAGGCGGGGTTTTGGTTGCGAGTGCTAAAGCTTCAAAGCAAAACT
>CAYOWG010000144.1:0-2911 GCA_964407605.1 uncultured Sulfurospirillum sp.
GTGGATATAAACAGGATGGAGTTTAGACAAATTGGACTCGATGAAAAACTAAAAAGTTTTGCAAAGCTTTGGGCTAGTGATGAGGATTTGAAAATCATCATAGACGAGTACTGCAAGAGCCTAAAAGTCGATACAGACAAGTGTCGTATCATCGCACTACGAGCCTCTTTAGAGCATAAAAAAAGAACAAACTTCAAGAAAAGACTAAGAGGTAAAAAAGTTGTTGATTAGTGTGATGTATCATCATGTCAATAGTGATAAATATAGCAATGATTTTGAGACTTTAGATAGTCATTTTGAGTATATATCTGAACACTTTATATCGCTTTTTCCTACTACAAATCCTTTGGCGAAAAACTCTATATGTCTTGTGTTTGATGATGGGTATTATGATTTTTATAGATTTACATATCCTCTTTTAAAAAAACATAAGCTAAAAGCTATTTTAGCCGTAGTGCCGAGTGCTGTGCTAGAAAATTCGTCCGAAGATGACTCTGTGCGATTAGGTATAAAACATGATAGTTTGTTTGATGAGTACAAAAAAGGTACATTTTGCACTTATGAAGAGTTAAGAGAGATGAGTGAAAGCGGGTTTGTTCAGATTGCATCTCACTCTTATAATCACAAAGACTTGACGAGTAGTGATATCGACTTATATGAGGAGTTAAAAAAGTCAAAAGATAGACTTGAGCAAAAGCTTGACTGTAAGATAGAGAGCTTTGTTTTTCCTTTTGGCAAATACAATCAAAAAGTCCTAGATGAAACTAAAAAGTATTATAAGTATGCGTTTAGGATAGGAAACGGCATCAACAAAGACTTTTCTGGTATAGGTGGTGTTATATATAGAGTAAACGGGGATTCTTTGGCTTCTAAAGCAAGTATTTTTTCTTTTAAAAATATGCTAAAATACAGACTTAAATCACTCAGAAAAAAGGCTCTATCATAATAAGTCATATATCTGTTGTTGTATTGTCTAAAAACAATGAAGCAACTATAAAAAAAACTCTTACGGCTCTTGAGGGCTTTAAAGATGTAGTTGTGTACGACAATGGCTCGACTGACAATACGCTAAAGATTATAAAAGAGTTTAACAACACAAATCTTATCCAAGGAGACTTTAAGGGCTTTGGTTGGACAAAAAACGAAGCTGCCTCTTTTTGTAAAAATGATTGGGTTATGATTATAGATAGTGATGAAGTTGTAGATAGCGAACTCTTTCAAGCTCTTCAAAACGAAAAACTAGATAAAAAAACAGTATATATGCTAAACTTTAAGGCATTCTATAAAGATATACAGATAAAGCACTGTGGCTGGAATAAGCAAAAAATAAAAAGACTATATAACAGAACAAGCACTAAATACAATGAGAATTTGGTGCATGAAAGCATCATCTCAAAGGGACTACGAACCAAACTACTTTCTGGGAGTGTTGAGCACTACAGCTACCAATCAATCAGCCAATTCATACAAAAATCTGACACTTACTCGACACTATTTGCAAAAAACAATGCAGGCAAAAAAGACTCATCCCCAACAAAAGCATTTTTCAACAGCTTATACTCTTTTTTTAGAACATACATAATAAAACAGGGTTTTAGAGATGGTTATGCTGGACTTATCATCTCTTTTTCTCACATGAGTGTGAACTTTTACAAGTATATGAAGCTTTATGAGTTAAACCAAGAGTTAAAAGCAGATATAACTCACCTAAACTTTGCAAAAGGATTTAGAGGAGGAGAGAGGCAGACACTGCTACTTGTTGAGGAGCTAGCTAGTCTAGGCTACTCACAAGAACTAATAGTCAGAAAAGACTCTGTACTTATAGAAAAATGTGCTCATATAAAAAACTTAAAAACAATCCCAATATCAAAACCTTATCTACTCAACATAAGGCACATAAAGAACTCTCGTCTTTTACATGCCCACGAAACAAAAGCTGCACAGTTTGCCTACATAACAAGTATCATGACAAAGATACCATATATCATCACAAGAAGAGTAAGTTTTAGAATAAAAAAGAGTTTTTTTAGCAAAGCTCTCTACCTCAATGCTAAAACAACCGTAGTACTATCAAGAGCCATCAAGCATGAAATTCTAAAAGTCTCACCGCAAGCCTTTATAGATATAATACCTTGTGCATTTACAAACCAAGAGATTGATAAAGAAAAATCTCAAAAAATCAAAGAGAGATTTAAGGGCAAGTTTCTAATCGGGCATATCGGTGCTTTAGAAGATAGCAAAGGGCAGATTTATATCATAGAGGCTGCAAAACTTCTAAAAAAGACTCATCCAAATCTTCACTTTTTACTACTTGGAAAAGGGAAAGATGAGAAAATTTTGAAACAAAAAATAGATAACTTAGATAATGTAACGCTTGAAGGATTTGTAGATAATGTCCATGATTATATCAGCACTTTTGACCTATTTGTATTTCCATCTACGAATGAAGGCTTAGGCTCATCCTTGTTAGATGTGATGTCTTTGGGTGTTCCTATCATCGCAAGTGATGTGGGTGGTATTCCTGATATAATCAAAGACAAGTATAACGGAGTACTGATACCTAGCAGAGATAGCAAAATCTTATCAGAGCAGATAATAGCTCTCTATCAAGATGAAAAGATGAGAGAGATTTTGCTAAACAATGGGAAAAAAGAGATTAAGAAGTACTCTGCAAAAAATATGGCAAAAAAATACTCATTGCTCTACAACAAGGACTAAAATGAATATCTTAGTAATGACTTCAACAACTGACTCTTTTCATGCCCTAAGACCAGAGGCCCAGATATATCTATCACTAGCAAAACAGAACTACAACATAACTATAATGACTCAAAAAGATAGTAGCTATGCAGGTATATTTGAAAAACATGGTATAAATGTAGTAGATGCAAACTACTCTAAAAAAATAGAC
>CAYOWG010000145.1:0-2872 GCA_964407605.1 uncultured Sulfurospirillum sp.
ACCGCTATGGAAACATAGGGGCGAGAGCCTTGGAGGAGTAACTAGTTAGGTGGATGATAACCATCGTCTGCCTTCTTCTTTTCTCTTTTTTCTAAAATCTCTTTTTTTCTGTTTTCCATTCTAATAGCATCGTGAAGTGCTTCTTCACTATCAAGCAAGGCACCATCCATATACTTTTTTTTGTCATCAAATTGACCTGTTTTTACTCCCCACAAAAGAGCCCATAAACCAAAAGCTCCAAGCAGAGTTGAAGCCGTTATCATCATAATTATTATCGAACTGTCCATTTTATTGTCCCCTTTTTGCAGAGCAAAGCCCCTTAAAAATTCCTCGCTACTGTTGCACGAAGTGAACTTCTGTGTGTTTCATTACTTTATCCTCATAGAGTTTACTACCACAATGATTGAGCTAAGTGACATGCTTAGTGCTGCTACTAGCGGTATGACAAATCCTGTCATTGCTAGTGGTATTGTTATGACATTGTACAGTATTGAAAGCGAGATGTTCTGTTTTACTTTTGAAAATGTATCTTTTGAGGTTTCAAATACTGTTTTTAAGGACTCGAAATTGTCGTTTATCAGCACTATATCGCTTACATTGACCGCGACATCGGTTCCGCTTCCTAGTGTTATGGCGACTTCGCTGTTTGCTAGGGCAAGTGTGTCATTTATGCCGTCTCCAACCATCACAACGACTTCTCCTTTTTCTCTCAAATCGCTTATATACGCAGCTTTATCTTGAGGAAACAGAGCTGCACTATACTCTTCTATGCCAAGCTCATCTGCTATCTTTTTAGCTACTTTTTTATGGTCTCCTGTGAGCATAACTACTCTTAAGCCACTCTTTTTAAGAAATTCTATTGTCTTTTTTGCTCCCTCTCTAAGACTATCCTCTAAAGAAAAACTAGCTACTACTTTGCCACCATAAGCAACATGCAGAGCTGAGTTTGCTTCATCTAAATTCTTACATGTAAAGCCATTTTCACTCATAAAAGCAAGATTTCCTGCTAGTATCTCTTCGTTTTGATACTTGGCTTTTATCCCTTTTGCTTCAACTACTAAAATATCTTCTAGTTCTACTATCTCTTGTCTTCCTAAAAACTCCTTTACACCTTTGCTTATAGGGTGAGTTGAGAGTGAAAGCAAAGAGAACAAAACTGACTTATCAAAGCTATCTTCTATATGTGAGTTTAGTACTTTTGGAGCTCCATTTGTCAAGGTTCCAGTTTTGTCAAGCACAACCGTAGTACACTTTGCTATCGTCTCTAAAAATGCAGCCTCTTTAAACAAAACTCCTTTTTTGGCAGCCTTAGAGATGCCCACCAAAGTAGCCACAGGAGTAGCAAGTCCCAAGGCACAAGGACAAGCGATAATTAAAACAGAGACAGAGACTATCAACGCCTGCTCAAGAGTTCCACTATACATGTACCAGCCTGCAAATGTAAACATAGCTAGTAGTAAAACAACAGCAGAAAAATGTCCAGAGATAGTGTTAGCCAGCTTTTCTATGCGAGGTTTTTTATTCATAGAGTCATCTAAAAGTGTTATGATTTTACTAAGCATAGAGTCGCTATAAGGCTTTGTAGTTCTATATCTGATAACACTATCCATACAGATAGACCCGCTCAAAACCTTACTATCATGTCCCAAAAACAGAGGCTCACTCTCCCCACTCAAGCTTGAGCTATCAAACGAGCCTTCGCCACTCACAATCACGCCATCTATAACAACTTTATCCCCAGCCCTAAGCTCAACAATATCCCCGATTTCTACACTCTCAACACCAAGTAAATGCTTCTCTTTTTCTCTTATAACAGTAACTTCACTAGGCGTGGCTGAACTAAATCCATCCATAGTATCGACTGCTTTTTTCTTTGTTAAGACCTCCAAGTACTTACCAGCAAAAACAAAGGTAACTATCATAGCCACAGACTCAAAATATACCTCGCCACGACCTGTAAGCATAACGAACACAGAAAAAAGATAAGCGCTCAAAGCCCCAGTTGTGATGAGCAAGTCCATATTGACAAAGCGATTTTTAAGTGCGTAGTAAGAGCCTTTGAAAAATACCGAGCCCGTATAAAAGAGTGCAGGAGTCGCCAAGATAAATCCTGCAAAATTGAGTATATGCTTTATATCTTCTTGCATACCGCTAAAATAGCCCTCATACTGAGCAACCGCTATCCACATGATGTTCATAGTACAAAACACACCAACCAATAGCCTTGAGTAGTAGTCTCGCCTTTTTGCATCTGCTTGAATCTCTTGCATGCTTGCGTCATAAGGATAAGCGTTATAGCCGATACTTCTTATGAGTTGTATGATTTGTGAGAGTTTTACAGTCTCCTCATCCCAAGTGATTTTGGCTTTGTTATTTGAGTGATTTATAGAGACCTCGACTATGCCATCGCTTCTACTAAGCACCTTTTCATTGAGCCAGATACAAGCACTACAGTGTATACCATCGATGATAAGCGAGACTTCACTAAAGCCATCTTTAGATTTTATATATTTCTTTTGAAAACCATCTAAATCAAACTTTTCTATATTGTCATCTATCACTTTTGGCGGCTCTATCGTATTCTCGCCCATCTTTTCATAAAAACTATCTAGCCCTTCGTCTCGCAAAAGATGATAAATCCCTTGACAACCCTTGCAGCAAAAATACTTTTGATTCTCTTGGATAAGAACTGTTTTATCATACTGCAACTGGCAGTGATCGCAGATTGTTTTTGTCATAAAACTCTTTCAAATTGTTATTAATTTGTCATTATATCTATTTATACTAAATATAGGGTACCTCTATATTATTTGTAGCTTATAATGCCCCTAAAAATCAAGGCAACTCATAAAAAGATTTAATATCATCCTCA
>CAYOWG010000146.1:0-2854 GCA_964407605.1 uncultured Sulfurospirillum sp.
ACTACGCTTCTTTGCATAGAAGAGAGATACTCCTCTTTGTTTACCATATTCCAGTCGATGACCCGCTCAATCTCATGTTTTAGGATAGTATCTAGCCAGATGCGTGTAGCCCTGCCGTTGCCATCACGAAAAGGATGGGCGATATTCATCTCTACATATTTTTCTATAATCTCATCAAAATTGCTTTGAGCCATAGTATCAATGTGTTTAAGCGATGCTTCTAGGTGCATCACAGGAGTAAAACGAAAATCCCCTTTAGAGATGTTCACATCACGCACCTTACCTGCAAAGTCATAGATATCACCAAACAGATACTCATGAATAAAACTAAGCCCCTCAAATGTGCCTATATCTACTTTGTTGATATCACCAGAGTCAAAGAGCTGTTTTGCTTTTTGTTTGCTTAGTCTCTCTTCTGCTTTGGAGAGTGCTATTTGATTGTTTATACCGAGTTTGTTTTCTAAAATCATAGCTCTATCTCCGCTACTATCTTATCTATCTCATCTCTTAGTTTGTCTATTTTTTCTACGGTTGTTTTGAGCTCTGCATTGAGCTTGGTGATGTCTATGATTTCTTTGGTGTCTTCTGCTTCTACATAGGAGCTTACGGAGAGGTTGTAGTCGTTGTCGGCTATTTGGGTGTTGTCTATAGATGTGCTAAAGTACTCCATATCTGTTTTGCTATCAAACACCTTGATAATCTCTTCTATGTGAGTATCGGTGAGTATGTTGTTGTTGGTTTGTGATTTAAAAAGCTTGCTTGCATCTATAAACTGTGTTTTGTTGTCTGTTTTGTGCTTAGATAGCACCAAGATATTTACAGCGATAGAAGTACCATAAAAAAGATTTGGGGCTAGGGAGATGACACTCTCTACATAGTTGTTGTCTATGAGGTATTTTCTTATCTTTTGCTCCGCACCACCACGATAAAAGATACCAGGGAAACAGACGATAGCCGCACGCCCTTTGCTAGAGAGATAACTAAGAGCATGCAAGACAAAAGCAAAGTCTGCTTTAGACTTAGGTGCAAGCACGCCAGCAGGTGCAAAGCGTTCATCGTTGATGAGGGTTGGGTCTTCGCTGCCTATCCACTTGACCGAGTAGGGAGGGTTGGAGACGATGGCATCAAAAGGCTTATCATCGCCAAAGCGTGGGTCTAGTAGTGTATTGGCAAGCTCGATGTTGAACTTGTCGTAGTTGATGTTGTGCAAAAACATATTCATGCGAGCAAGGTTGTAGGTGGTATGGTTTATCTCTTGCCCCCAAAAGCCATCTTCTATGATGTGTGCATCAAAGTGCTTTTTGGCTTGAAGTAGCAAAGAGCCTGAGCCACAAGCAGGGTCGTAAATCTTGTTTACTTTGTCTTGTTTGTGCATGGCAAGCCCAGCTATGAGCTTAGAGACACTTGCAGGAGTGAAGAACTCACCGCCTGATTTGCCTGCATTGGCAGCATAGTTTGAGATAAGAAACTCATAAGCATCGCCAAAGAGATCGATTTGGTTAGATTCAAACTTCCCAAAGTTTAATCCTGCTATCCCTTTTAAGACTGCAGTTAGTCGGTTGTTTTTTTCAGTAACGGTATTACCAAGGCGATTACTTGTAGTATCAAAATCAGCAAACAAACCTTTGATGTCTGACTCAGACGGATACCCATTTGCAGAGCTTTCAATGGCAGTAAAGATAGCAGCCAAATCGGTGTTGAGATTTGGGTTATCGTTTGCATTGGCTACTACATTTACAAAGAGTTGGCTAGGGTAGATGAAGTAGCCCTTAGTTTTGATGGCATCATCTTTGATTTCAGGAGTGATGATATCTTCAGAAAGCTTGGCATAGTTGATGCTCTCATCTTCTCCTTCCATATAGAGTGAAAAGTTTTCAGAGATAAAACGATAAAACAAAGTACCCAACACATACTGCTTAAAATCCCATCCATCAACCGAACCACGAACCTCATTTGCGATTTGCCAGATTTTGCTTTGTAGCTCTTTTCTTTGTTGGGTGCTTGTCATAAGTGTGTCCTTTTTGTATTTAATTTACTCTTACATATAGAGTAGTGCTTTATTGCCTCTTAGTATTTATGCATTATAGCTAAAAAAATTTTTTATTTGTTTTTTTATCTCAGGATTTATCTCTACATGTAAGCTCATTATCGAAAGAGGAAGCCCGAACTTATCCATCTTTACCATATCTTTTTCAGTCGTCAATATAGAACTAGCAGAGTATTTTTCTATCAAATCTTCAAGCTCTTTTTTTGTGTACTCGTAATGGTCTATGAAGTGTACTTTTCCTACTAAATCTTTTGGTAGATACGGCTCTAGCCTTTTTGGTTTTGAGATAGCAGTTACTAAAAGCATCCTCTTGCTTGGATTTTTTATACTAACAACTCTCTTAAAATCAACACTCTCCTCAACTACCAAGTCTGCATGTTTATATAAAAACTTAGGCTCTCTATAAGCCCCACTAGGAAGGGTAAAATCAAATCTAGGTTCAGGATTTGGACGAACTAGAATATCATATTTTTCTATATGTGATTTTGAAAAACCATCATCTAAAAAAACTGCTTTAAGACCAAGATTATGAGCATAGTTTATAGCTTCTAGTCTATCTTCACTTACGATAACAGTAGCTCTAGGAAGAGATATAGCATAGAGCATAGCCTCATCTCCACTTGTCTTTATGTCTGTATCTTTTGTGACTACATGTAAGCCTTTAGAGCTTCTGCCGTAGCCTCTTAAGACTATGGCTATATCCTCATAATCTCGTGCTAGTGAGATGAGAAATGGAGTTTTTCCGCTTCCGCCAATAGTAAGATTTCCTATGCTAACAACAGGGATAGGGGGCTTGATTTTTTTTGC
>CAYOWG010000147.1:0-2848 GCA_964407605.1 uncultured Sulfurospirillum sp.
ATATTTGAAGATACACTACTAAGGCTTTTAGTAGAAAAAAAGATAATAGATAAATCCGAAAGAGTTTCCATTTTAAAAGATAGGACGATTAAAAAAATTGCCCTTCTTGATAGTATAACCAATTACATAGATGAGGATACCCTATTAGAACTTTTAGCTGAGATTTATGGTGCTAGTGTTGCTTCAGAAGAAGAAGTTAGTGTAAATGAAACCTCTTTGGCTGATGAGCTTTTTGAGGAGTTTGGTGTTGTTTTGGGCTATATGGATAAAGATGCAGCAGATATATATCTATTTGAACCTATTTTTGACACTAATTTGAATAGAATCAAGAGTAAGTTAGATAGAGAGCTTAAGCTTTTTGTTGTTTCAAAAGATGTTTTTTATAAAATTGTAGAAAATATAAAAAATGCAATTGAGTATAAAAAATATCACACAATAAGCACCAATGCTCAACTCAAAGCTTTAGATGAGGAAGAAGTTGCTATCTTTTTTGCTGATGAGCTATTGCGTAAATGTTTCGATATGAAAGCTTCAGATATTCACATAGAGCCCTTGAAGGATAACTTTAGAATTAGAATGAGACTAAATGGAATGCTTGAAGAGTTTGGCAGATATGACAATGACTTTTATCCAGCACTAAGCTCTAGAACCAAGCTACTTGCTAATCTTGATATCGCTGAGAGAAGAAAAACTCAAGATGGTGCACTTGTTTTTAAGATAAAAGATGAGAATCGCACCTTAGATATACCTTTTCGTGTTTCGGTAATGCCAACAATCTATGGAGAGAAGATTGTACTTAGAAGACTTAGTGGTGGAGAAGAGAACATATATCTTTCTGAGCTAGGAATGAGTGAAGATATCTTAAGTCAGTGGAAAAAAGCTATCACAAAGCCACATGGTATCATATTAGTATCTGGTCCTACGGGTAGTGGTAAATCAACGACGCTTTTTGCAGCTATAAATGAGATAAACAAAACTAATATAAATATAGTTACCGTAGAAGATCCTGTTGAGTTTAAGATACACGGTGTTAATCAAGTTCAAATTGATTCACATAAAATCTCATTTGCTCATGCACTTCGCTCTATCCTAAGACAAGATCCTGATGTCATTATGCTCGGTGAAATTCGAGATAAAGAGACAGCTGAGACCGCCTTAAGGGCATCCCTAACTGGTCATATGGTTTTCTCAACAATCCATACAAATGATGCACCAAGCTCTACAACCAGGCTTATAGATATGGGGATAGAGCCATTTTTAGTTGCCTCTTCGATTGTTGGAGTATTGGCACAGCGGTTGATTCGTATTTTATGTGATGCTTGCAAAGAGGAGCATATACTAAATGATTCTGAGTGTAATATGCTAAATACTGAAAAGCAAACAAAGGCTTATCTAGCAAAAGGATGTCGCAAATGCAATGGAAGTGGCTATGTTGGTCGTATGGGTATTTATGAATTTTTGCTAGTTGATGATCAGATTCGTAAAATGATAAATCAAAACAGAGGTGAAAGTGAGATAAAAGAGTATGCGATAAATGCATGTGGCATGAAGACAATTTTAGATTCCGCCAAGGAGTCTCTACTAAAAGGAAAAACTAGCTTTGCCGAACTTATGAGAGTAGCATCTGAATGAAAAAAACAGCTTTTGCGCATTTTATGCGAAACAATGTACGAAGTATCTCTCCTAAAAATCGCATAAATTTTTTTAGACAGATGGCGATATTGACTAAAGCTGGTGTTAGCTTGTTAGATACACTAAAATTGCTGAAAAAATCTGCAAGAGGACCTCTGAAACAACTTGTAACTGATATAGTTGAAAACATAGAGCAGGGCAATAACTTTTCAACAATCGGAAAATACTATGTTAAGTTTTTCGATAAGACAATGCTCAGCATGATAAAAGCTGGAGAAAACTCAGGAACACTACCTGATAGTATGCAACAGATATATGAAAATCTTAAACGCTCAAGTGAGTTTTCAAGAAAGATAAAAGGAGCTATGATTATGCCCATTATTACCTTTGTTTTAGCCATTGGAGTTGTTTTTTTTATGGCTCTACATGTAATACCTAATTTTTCTGAGTTTTTATCTAGTATGGGAACTGATATGCCAGCTCTAACTCAAGCTATAGTAACCTTTTCAGACTTTGTAATTGCAAAATGGAAAAATATACTAACATACTCAATTGTGGTCATAGTTACTTTTATGGCTGCTTACAAGTTTATAATTCCATTTAAAAATATGATGCACCATATATTTTTAAAAACACCCTTGATTGGCCCAATAATACTCTACTCAACACTATCAAACTTTTCAAACTCTATGTCAAGGTTATTGGGCTCTGGCGTAGGTGTTATAGATAGCATCCAAATTTCAAATGAGTCTAGCAAACTTCTACCTCTTAGAAAAGTAGTAAATAGAGCTATAAAGATAGTTACATCGGGAGGAGATATCTCAACTAGTTTTTATGAGGCTCGTTTTATTCCTCCAATCTTTTGTGATTTATTAAAATCTGGAGAGATGAGTGGTACTCTTGATAATACTTTTAAACATCTATCAGAAATATACAGAGAGGAGGCTGACCATAAAGTTTCAGCTTTACAAGTTGCAATTCAACCTATCATGACTATATTGATAGGCGGAATTGTCGGGGTAGTTGCGGGTGGTATTGTCTTGGGCATGGTAGCTCTTTGGGCGGGACAGGGAAGTTAACACCCCTAAGAGCAATATGACTTTAGTATTCATAATCAACTACTTTTGTAACTGTTTTTTTGGATTTAAGATACTCTACAATCTCTATATGAAGAGGGTCTGTAGCGTAAGATTTCAAATCCTCTTTTGACTCAAAG
>CAYOWG010000148.1:0-2844 GCA_964407605.1 uncultured Sulfurospirillum sp.
CGAGAGATATAAACCAACAACCACACTAATAATAAACACAGGAATAAAGTCATGAATATAGTAAAACAAGCCATACAGAAACTCTCATTTCGTGCAACAGTAGCGAGGAATTTTTGCTGGGCTTCGCTCAGTGAAAAGGGGGCAGTAAGATGAATGTAAAGTATTGCGATGCATTAGTTATAGGCGGAGGATTAGCAGGACTAAGAGCAGCAGTTGCTACTCAATCGAGAGGTTTAAGCACTACAGTTTTATCTTTGATTCCTGTTAAGCGTTCTCACTCAGCAGCTGCACAAGGTGGCATGCAAGCTAGTCTTGGTAACTCTAAGATGAGTAGAGGCGACAACGAAGATATTCACTTTGCGGATACTGTCAAAGGGAGTGATTGGGGTTGTGATCAAGAAGTAGCTCGTATGTTTGTTACAGTTGCTCCAAAAGCTATCCGTGAGTTGGCTGCTTGGGGTGTGCCTTGGACTAGAATTGAAAAAGGTACAAGAGAAGCAATCATAAATGCAGAGAGAGTTGCAATCACCGAAGATGATGAAGTGCACGGCATGATTCACTCTCGTGATTTTGGTGGAACTAAAAAGTGGAGAACTTGTTATACAGCTGATGCGACAGGACATACGATGCTTTTTGGCGTGGCAAATGAAGCACTAAAGCACAATGTAAACATAGAAGATAGAAAAGAAGCGATTTCGCTTATACATGAAAACAATCGCTGTTATGGAGCGATAGTTAGAGACCTTGTGAGTGGCGAGCTTACTGCTTATGTTGCAAAGGGAACTTTGATAGCGACTGGTGGATACGGAAGGATATACAAACAGACGACAAATGCAGTTATTTGTGAGGGCATAGGGGCTGCAATCGCACTTGAAACTGGAGTTGCGACTCTAGGAAATATGGAAGCGGTGCAGTTTCACCCAACACCGATAGTGCCTTCTGGTATCCTTTTGACAGAGGGTTGTCGCGGAGATGGTGGAGTCCTAAGAGATGTAGATGGGCATAGATTTATGCCTGATTATGAGCCTGAGAAAAAAGAGCTTGCTAGTCGTGATGTTGTTTCAAGAAGAATGCTTGAACATATCAGAAACGGTAAGGGTGTAAAGTCACCTTATGGTGATCACTTGTGGCTAGATATCTCTATCTTGGGGCGTGAGCATATCGAGAAAAACTTGCGTGATGTTCAGGAGATTTGTCAGATATTTAACGGAATTGATCCAGCTGATGAGGGCTCAAAGGGCTGGGCACCTGTTCTTCCGATGCAGCACTACTCAATGGGTGGCATAAGAACCAAGCCAACAGGAGAGTCTCAAAAACTAAGTGGACTATTTTCTTGTGGAGAGGCATCTTGCTGGGATATGCATGGGTTTAACAGACTTGGCGGTAACTCTGTGAGTGAGGCTGTTGTGTCTGGTATGATTGTTGGAAATTATTTTGCTGAATATTGTAATGCAAATGATATAGATATAAACTCCAAAACAATACAAAATGCTGTCGATGAAAAGACCAACTATATGAAAGAGCTTCTTGCAAAAGAGGGTAAAAATGATGTTTTTGAAATCAAAAATGAGATGAAAGATATCATGTGGGATAAGGTCGCGATTTTCCGTGATGCTAAGGGTCTTACGGAGGCGGTAGATAAGCTTGAAGAGCTGTATAAACGCTCACTAGATGTAAAAGTAAAATCAAAAACACTTTGTGCAAATCCAGAGCTTGAAGAGGCATATAGAGTTCCAATGATGTTAAAACTTGCACTTTGTGTTGCGCTTGGTGCGAGAGAGAGAACTGAGAGTCGTGGTGCTCACTATAGAGAGGACTTTTTAAAGCGAGATGATAAAAAATGGCTAAAAAGAACTCTAACTTCTTGGAAACAAGGCGATACTTTACCAACTATAAGCTATGAAGATTTAGACATTATGAAGATGGAGATACCTCCAGCATTTCGTGGTTATGGCGAAAAAGGCATGCTTATAGAGAACGATTTAAGTATAAAACGGCAAGAAGAGGTTGATAAGATTCGTAAAGAGATGGAAGCTGAAGGAAAAGATAGATACGAGATTCAAGAAGCACTTATGCCTTTTGAGCTTCAAGCATACTATAAAGCAAAAAATGAGAGATTTGGAGATCCAAAATGAGCAGAACTATAACTATAAAAGCACTAAAATACAATCCAAATTCAAAGATTTCTAAGCCTCATATGGTTGAGTATAAACTAGAAGAGACTGATGGCATGACTCTATTTATAGCACTTACGAAGATAAGAGAAACACTTGATGCTGATCTTTCTTTTGACTTTGTATGTCGTGCTGGAATCTGTGGAAGTTGCGGGATGATGGTAAATGGTACACCAAAATTAGCTTGTAGAGTCCTGACAAAAAACTATGAAGATGGTGTTTTAGAACTTTTCCCAATGCCAGCCTTTAAACTTCTCAAAGATCTATCAGTAGATACAGGAAATTGGATGAATGAGATGAGTAAGAGAGTTGAGAGCTGGATACATACCAATGAAGTAGTTGATATCTCCAAGCTTGAAGCCCCAGTTGAGCCAGCAGTCGCTAATGAGACTTTTGAGCTAGATCGCTGCATCGAATGCGGTATCTGCGTTGCAGCTTGTGGCACGAAGTTGATGCGACCAAACTTTGTAGGTGCAGTTGGACTTAACAGAGTCGCAAGATTTCACATAGACCCTCATGACAACAGAACTGATGAGGATTATTATGAGTTGATTGGAGATGATGACGGAATATTTGGCTGCATGAGTCTTTTGGCTTGTGAAGACAACTGCCCAAAACACTTACCACTTCAAAGCAAGATAGCTTATATGAGAAGAAAGCTAGTAGCTGT
>CAYOWG010000149.1:0-2841 GCA_964407605.1 uncultured Sulfurospirillum sp.
ATACTTATTAAGCCCGAATTATGCAGTAGAAATCACTAAACTAGCACTTATCATGGCACCTACGGCATTTATAAAAAATCATTACTTTAGAGGTGCCCTTAAACTCCTTGTTGAGCCCATAGTGCCACCATACCCATGATAAGCCCTCCTGCGATTACTCCTACAATACCACCTATCAATATAGTCATAATAGGCTGAATTGCAGTCTGAAGTGCTGAGATTTTATAATCAACCTCCTCTCGATATATGCTTGAGAGTTGCTCAAAAGTATAATCAAGCGTACCACTTGCCTCTCCAGACTTGAGAAGGTCGCTAAATATAGAGGGTATAAAGCTAGTTTTTTCGAAACTAGTTGAGATATCTCCTCCAGCCATGACGACACCTATAGATTTTTGCACTACTCTTTTAAATGGTAAAAGATTGCTAGTATCTTTTGCAATTTTTATGCTATCTGCAACGCCTACCCCTGACCCCAGTAACTTAGCCATCGCATTTGCAAAATTTGATAGTGTTGAGTAGAGGATTATCGAACCAACCAGTGGTATCTTTAGATAAATCTTATGCATTAAGTATCTAAAAGAGCCTATAAATGTATTGAGAATTAAAAAAACGCCTATCACTGCAACTGAGTATATTAATATATCTTTCCATTTTGCAATTACAAAATCTGAAAAATCTACAATTCCTCTAGTGAGTGGTGGTAGCTCAGCTCCCATGCTAGATAGAAAAGTAGAAAAATTGGGCACTACATATAAAGACATAAAAAAAAGAACACCTATAGCAAGGATAAAAGTAGCTAAAGGCATAACCAAAGCCCCTCTTATTTTTCTTGAAAACTCACTTGATCGTTTTAAATTTTCAAATATTTGCTGCATGGTTTCGGGTAGTGTTCCTGTGTTCTCTCCAGCTTCAATCATACTAGACATTGTTTTATCAAAAAATTTAATATAGTATTTTCCAATTGTTGAAAAGTCACTACCTTGCTCTATAATCTCTATCATGTCACTTATAAGTTTTTTGATGGGCCCTTTTGCAGATCGACTTAACATCTTAAGTGCGTCAAGCAAGCTTATGCCCGCTTTAGTTAGTATTGCCATCTGTCTAAAAAAGTTTATTCGGTTTCTAGAAGAGACACTTCTTATATTGTTTCTTACAAAATGAGCAAAAGCTGTCTTTTTCATTCGGCTGCAATTCTCATAACTTCATCAAAACTAGTTCTATGGTCTAGTAGAACCTTTTTAGCAGAGTTTAAAATTGTTCTCATTCCACACTTGGTTACTGCATACTCTTTTATACTGCTCTCCCCTATATTTTGATTTATCATTTGACGAATCTCATCATCAACTATTAAAAACTCGTAAACACCTATGCGATTAACATAACCGCTTCCATTGCACTTGCGACAGCCTTTTGCCCTATAAACTTTTGTCTGATTTTCAACTTTTAACATACTGCATTCAGAATCTTTAAGTATATGTTCTATCTTGCAAGAGTCACACAGAATACGAATCAATCGCTGTGCCAATACTCCAACAACTGATGATGCAACCAAAAATGGCTCTATCCCCATGTTTACAAGTCTAGTTACGGAGCTAACTGCATCATTTGTATGGATTGTTGAAAACACCATATGACCAGTTAGTGATGCCCTTAAGGCAATCTCGGCTGTCTCTTTATCTCGAATTTCACCAACCATTATAACATCAGGGTCCTGTCTTAAGATAGAGCGAAGTGCATGAGAAAATGAGATTTTGTGTGAGTCTATCTGTGTCTGATTGACTCCAGGTATTTTAAACTCAACTGGGTCTTCGACTGTAGTTATGTTGATATTTGTCTTATTTATCTCACTTATAGCCGCAAAAAGTGTTGTTGATTTGCCACTACCAGTAGGTCCAGAGACTAAAATGATACCATGAGGTCTTTTTATAGCATTTTTCCACTGCTCCAAAACATCATCTTCCATTCCAAGCTGGGATAGATACATCATCTCCTCCCCACTATTTAAACGCCTAAGTACAATTTTTTCTCCGTAGATTGTAGGCATAACAGAGATACGAAAGGGCACTTCTATTGCACTATCCTCATCACCCATCTTAAAAATCAATGCTCCATCTTGAGTATCGCGTCTCTCTGCTATATTTAAGTTGGCAAGTAGTTTAATTCTTGAGCTTAATGAAGGGTAGAAGACACTATCATACCTACCAAACTCTGCAAGCATGCCATTGAGTCGCATCCTTACCCTAAATCCATTTTTTAAAGGCTCAATATGAATATCTGAAGCTTGCATATCAAAACATTTTTGCAACAACTCATCAGCAAAAAAGATAGCCACACTCTCTTCATCCATGGAGTGAAGCTGCTCATTTGTACTTATTGCATATAACTTTTTATACTCAATGCCTTTTCTTATATCTTTTGTGATACTATCAAAGATATCCTTCGGAACAACATATAGCCTAAGCTCTTTATCTAGCTTATCTTTTATTATATTTAAAGACATATCAAAAATTGGTTCAAAAAGATAGATATCTGCTTGCTTTTCATCTACCCTGCCTAAAACAACACCAAACCTTTCAAATATTTCATCAGCTATACGAGACTCATTTACGCTAATTTTTTCGACAGAAATAGTACTAGCATTATAGAGTCTGCTTAGCACATCTAAAAGCAGATCTTTATCAACAACTTTATATACGCTATCAATAAGTGGGATTTTTCTGATAACCCTCTCTTTTAAGAGTAGAGCACTTTCAGATTTATCAATTATCCCCTCTTCTAGTAAAATTCTTAGTAGTGTATCTTCAAATATTTTTAGATTTTTCAAGGCTCTCGTCCATAGAT
>CAYOWG010000150.1:0-2822 GCA_964407605.1 uncultured Sulfurospirillum sp.
TTCTGTGGGTGCAATGTAGTTTTTACCTCAAAAGAGGATAAAAAAGAGCGCTACATTGGTTATCTTGAGAAAGAGTTAGAGATACTATCAAAGCATCTTGATACTTCAAGAGAGGTTTTGCAGTTGCATTTTGGCGGGGGAACTCCTACTTTTTTTAATGCTAAGCAGTTAGAGAGAATTATAAAACTCATAAGAAGGTATTTTAAAAACTTTAGCAGTGAAGCTGAGATAAGCTGTGAGATTGACCCTAGGTTTTTAAATCAAGAACAGACTGATGTGCTTGTAGCTGGTGGGTTTAATCGTGTGAGTTTTGGGGCGCAAGATTTTGATGAGAAAGTGCAAAAAGTAATTCATAGAGTTCAGCCTTTTGATGTTACAAATAACGCAGTAAAGATGGTGAGAAAAGCTGGGATAAAGTCTGTAAATATGGATTTGATTTATGGTTTACCTTTTCAGACAAATGAGACTTTTAAAAAGACTCTTGAGATGGCACTAAAGCTTGATACTGATAGATTTGCTGTGTTTAACTATGCACATGTACCTTGGATGAAAAAGACTATGAGAAAGATAGATGAGACAACCCTGCCTCACCCAAGCGAAAAACTAACTATACTCAAATATACCATTGATTATTTAACCTCAAATGGGCTTCGTATGATTGGAATGGACCACTTCGCAAAGCCAGATGATAAGCTCTTTTTAGCGATTGAGAAGGGCGAACTTCATAGAAATTTTCAAGGCTATACTACCAAGGGTGGAGCTGATTTAGTGGGAGTTGGACTTACTAGCATAGGGGATGGAGTGCATCACTATGTTCAGAATGTAAAAGATATGAAAGAGTATGAGAGGCTTTTAGATGAGGGACATTTGCCTGTTCATCGTGGCTTGACTTTGAGTGATGATGATGTGCTTAGAAAAGCAGTCATTATGGAGATGATGAGTAACTTCAAGCTCAATATAAGCAATATAGAAAAAGAGTTTGGTATAGTTTTTAAGGATTATTTTGCTGATGCCTTAGAGAAGCTAAAACTGTTTGAGAAGGAAGAGTTGATAGAAGTTTATGAGGATAAAATCTTAGTAAATGAAACTGGGACTCTTTTGATAAGAAACATAGTGATGCCTTTTGATGCTTACTTGCAAAAAATCCCAGAATCAAAACGCAGATTTTCAAAGACAGTTTGATGTTTGATTTTAGTGACCAAAGTGATGCTTGTATAAAGTGCGGGAAGTGTATCCCGACTTGTACGATTTACAATGTAAATAGCGATGAGGTAACAACTCCTCGTGGATTTTTGGAACTTTTAGGAGCTTACAAAAAAGGTCACTTGGAGCTTGATAAAAATGTAAAAGATATATTTGAGAGCTGCTTTTTGTGTACAAATTGCGTCGATATCTGCCCGAATGACCTACCAGTAGATATGCTCATAGAGCAAGTAAGAAACGATATACGCAAAAAATACGGTCTTACTTGGTATAAAAAACTGGCTTTTTTCTTGCTTCGTAATCGTGGCGTGATGGATATCGCTGCAAAGTTTGGTTTTGTTTTTCAGACTTGTGCATTTAAGAAAGACGATAAAAGAAAGTCTATGTTTTTACGCAACTTTCCACTCATCAAGTATGATAGACTCTTTCCAAGTATGGCGAAAAAGAGTTTTTTAAATTCCCATCCTGATGTAATTAAGAACGGAGGAAAAGGGAAAATAGGGATTTTTATAGGCTGTCTTGGTAACTACATGTACACTGACATCGGGAAATCACTTCTTGAGATACTCGAAGTCTTAGAGATAGATGCCTACTTGATAAAACAGCAAAAATGCTGTGGAGCTCCGTCGTACTTTACAGGAGATTTTGATAGTGTGGATACTCTTGCAAAATTTAACATAGAGTATATGGAGGGTTTTGTGGATGAGCTTGATGCTATCATAATCCCTGAGGCGACTTGTAGTGCTATGATAAAGGTTGATTATGCTCACTATTTTCACGATCAGCTAGAGTGGAAAAAAAGAGCCTTGAAGATAACTCCTCATATACACATGGCGACTGACTATCTCTCTAAAAATACAAAGCTAAAAGAGATACTAAAAAGTAAGAAAAAGCTAGATGTTTTAGTAACTTATCACGACCCCTGTCATGCTAGAAAGATGCAAGGTGTTTATAAAGAGCCAAGAGATTTGATAATGCAAAATTTTAACTTAAAAGAGATGAGCGACCCAAATCGCTGTTGTGGGTTTGGTGGAGTTACAATTCAGCTAGAGAAGTATGATTTTGCAGTGGCTGCTGGTATGCCAAAGGCCGCGATGATAAAAGAGAGCAAAGCGGATATAGTGAGTGCAGAGTGCAGTGCTTGTCGTATGCAGATAGGCAACTCAATGCACCTTGCAAAAGTAGAAACAGTCTTTAAAAACCCAGTAGAGCTTATAGCTCAAGCCCTAAAGGAGGTGTGATGGAGTACTACGCGTACATATTGATTTTTCATATCATGGCATTTATGTCGTGGATGGCAGTTTTGTTTTACCTACCAAGGCTTTTTGTCTATCATGTAGAGCATATGGACAAGCCAGATTTTGTAAAAGTAGTAGAGATTCAAGAGTATAAACTCTACAAGTATATAGGACTTCCAGCCATGTGGGCTTCAATCATAAGTGGGGTTGCGATGCTCATCATAAATCCTTATCTTTTTCAAACAGGAGCGTGGATATATGCAAAGCTATTTTTATTGGTTATTTTGATAGCTTACGACTATTCTATGGAAGTCTATAGAAAACAGCTTTTAAACTCTACATGTACAAAGAGCGGAAAGTTTTTCAGAGCATACAATGAAG